>NZ_JAOCLC010000017.1:0-73943 GCF_029845105.1 Stenotrophomonas sp. GD03654
AACCCCAGAGCCGCTTTGGCTTTGGCTTCGGCCTCTGCGGGTGCAGGGTGCAACCCTGCAAAGAAAAAGGCCGCCTTTCGGCGGCCTTCTCACTCATTACTTCAGCTTGATCTCGCGCAGGCGTTCCTCGAGGAAGCCGTGGGCGGTGATCGGCTCCGGATACCGGCTCGGGTTCTCCGGGGTGATGCAGGACGGCAGCACGTCGATCAGGAAGTCCGGGTTCGGGTGCAGGAAGAACGGCACCGAGTAGCGCGGCTGGCGCGCCAGTTCACCCGGAGGATTGACGACGCGATGGATCGTCGACGGATACACGTGGTTGGTCAGGCGCTGCAGCATGTCGCCGATGTTGACCACAATCGTGTCCGCGTCTGACGTAAACGGCACCCACTCGCCTTCATGCGACTGCACTTCGAGGCCCGCGGCACTGGCGCCGACCAGCAGAGTGATGAAGTTGATATCGCCATGGGCACCGGCACGCACGTTCGGGATGTCGTCGGTGGTGATCGGCGGGTAGTGGATCGGGCGCAGGATCGAATTGCCGAAGTTGGTCTTGTCGGCGAAGAAGTCCTGCGGCAGGCCGATGTGCAGGGCCAGCGCCGACAGCACGCGCGAACCCAGGTTGTCCAGCGCCTGGTACAGCCCGTAACCGCGCTCACGGAAGCCCTCGATCTCGGTCGGCCACAGGTTCGGCGCCATCACCTCGCGGTACTTGGAGTCATCAGCGATTTCACGGCCGATGTGCCAGAACTCCTTCAGGTCGAAATGCTTGGAGCCCTTGGCGGTCTCCACCCCGAACGGGGTGTAGCCGCGGGCGCCGCCGCTGCCGGCCACGTGGTACTTGCGCTTGACCTCTTCCGGCAGGGCGAAGAAGGCCTTGAAGGCATCGTAGGCCGCGTCGATGTCGGCCTGCGGGATGCCGTGGTTGCGGATGCCCGCGAATCCCCATTGGCGGTAGGCCGCGCCCAGCTCGGCCACGAAGGCCTCGCGGTCGCTGTCGAAACGGGTGATGTCGAGGGTGGGGATCTGGCTCACAGCGGTTCCTGGCTTGTCGTTGGGTCTGGGGGGCCTGCGCATTCATGGCCCGCCTGAACATTGTGACAGATCGTCCGGCGAACGCGACTCGATGCAACGAAACAAACCGATACAATGCGCGACCCGCGCACATTTAACGAATCCTTACGTTGCTGCCGCGCCGCCCTTCCGCGCCGTCTCAACCCGCCCGCATCATGCCCATAGCTCCAGCCCCCATCGCCACCTCCCCCGCAGGCCCTGCCCGCCTCTGGCGCAGGCTCGCATGGTGGTCGCTGTTCGTCATGGGCAATGTACTTCTGGCGACGATGATCACCCTCGGCAACGTGCCGCTGCGTGACAACCCGGGCGGCAGCCAGGGCCTGGCCTATCTGGCAGTCGCCCTGCCCGGCCACCTGCTCGCCTTCGGTGCACTGGCCGGTGTGCTGCCGCTGCTGCTGGGCCTGTGGCAGCGCAGTGCGCGCACGCTGAGCATCAGCGCGGTGTTGCTGCAGGGCCTGTGGCTCTGCCTGCTGCTGGTCGATGCCAAGATCTTCACCCTGTATCGCTTCCACCTCAATGCCATGGTCGTGAACATGGTGTTCGGCGGCGCGCTGCAGGACCAGGTCGCGTTGTCGTGGAAGACCTGGGTGCAGGTCGGCCTGCTGGTCGCGGCGATCTTCACTGCCGAAGGCATCCTGGCCTGGGCCTGCTGGAAACTGCTGCCTGCCGCGCCGCGCCGGCACCGGGTACTGCAGGCCTGGACGGCGGCCGTCCTGCTGATGGCCGGCGGCCAGGTGGCCACCGCCTACTACGACGCGCGCGGCGACCGTGACGTGATCGCCCAGTGGAACTACCTGCCCTGGGCGCAGCCGATCACCGCCAAGAGCTTCATGCGCAAGCTGGGCGTGGTCAGCGAGCAGCAGGTCGGCCTGCCCGATCCTCGCCATGCGCAGCTGCTGTATCCGCTGCAGCCGCTGCGCTGCCAGAGTCCGCAACGGCCCAACGTGCTGATGGTGGTGCTGGAATCACTGCGCCACGACGCCCTCACCCCGCAGATCATGCCGAACACCTCGGCGCTGGCGGCTTCCGCTCGTGTCTACGACCGCCATTTCAGCACCGGCAACGCCACCCGCTATGGCCTGTTCGGCCTGCTCTACGGCCTGCCGGGCGGCTACTGGCAAAGCATGCTTGACGAGCAGCGCGGCTCGCAGCTGTTCAAGGTACTGGGCCAGCAGGGTTACGACCTGCATCTGTACGGCAGTGCGCCGATGTACAGCCCCGAATTCGACCGCACTGCGTTCGCCGATGTTCGCGACCAGCTGCACCAGGGGCCTGCCCAGCTGGGTTCTGAAGGACGCGACCGCAGCATCGTCGACGCGCTGCGGAAAGACATCCGGACCAGCCAGGCCGCGCACAGGCCGTGGTTCGGCTTCGTCTTCCTCGATTCTACCCATGCGCCCTACCACATGCCCCCGGGTTACCCGCCGCTGGCGACCCCGATGGCCAGTGAAATCGACTTCCTGAAGTTCGGCCCGGACCACGACCCGACCCCGGAACGGAACAGGTATCGGACCGCCGTGCACTACGCCGACAGCCTGGTCGGCACGCTGCTGGACGACCTGCGCGCTCAGGGCCTGGACCAGGACACGATCGTGCTGGTCACCGGCGACCATGCCGAGGAATTCAACGACCTCAAGCTGAACTACTGGGGCCACAACGGCAACTTCTCCGACTACCAGCTGCAGGTGCCGTTCGTCCTGCACTGGCCTGGCAAGGGCAATGCCCATGAAACGCGCGTCAGTTCGCACGAGGACTGGGTGCCTACCCTGATGCGCCACGCACTGGGCTGCGAGAACGCGCTGACCGATTTCAGTACCGGCCAGGACCTGCTGGCCGAACCTGCGGGCGAGCGCGCGCTGGTGGTGGAAAGCTGGTCGCAACGCGCCGTCCGCCACGGCAACGCCATCTACGTGTTCGACAAGTTCGGCAACGCGACCTCGCTGGACCTGCACTATCGCCCACTGCCGCAGCAGGCCCCGGATGCCGCCGCCGTCCGTACCGCATGGGAAGCGCTGACCCGCTTCCGCAACCGCTGACCCTCAAGGATCGATCCTGCATGAACCGTCCGCTGCGCATCCTGCACACCGAAGCCGCCAAGGGAATGGGTGGGCAGGAGATCTACATCTTCCGCCACATGCAGGTGATGCGCGCGCGCGGCCACGAGGTGGCGCTGCTGTGCCAGCCCGAAGCGCGATTGGCCCAGCTGGCACGCGATGATGGTTTCACCGTGCATACCCTGCGCATGGGTGGCCTGCTGCGCCTGTTGCGCGGCATCTGGTCGGTCTCGCGCCTGGTGCGCCGCGAACGCTATGACGTGGTCAACACCACCAGCCGCCGTGACGCGCTGATCGCCGCCGCCGGCGCACGCTTGGGCGGCACGCCGCTGGTGGTGCGCTCGCGCCACCTGATGAGCCCGGTCAACTCGCTGCTGACCTATACCGGCCTGCCGCACCGGGTGCTGACCGTCAGCAGCTTCGTCAAGCAGTTGCTGGCCGAGCGCGGCATTCCGGCCGAATACATCGGCATCGTACCGCCCATCGCGGTCCCGCCGCGCTGGAGCGAGATCCGCAAGGACGATCCCTGGCAAGGCCTGCAGGAGGTGCGCGCGGAAGTGCGCGCCGAGCTTGGCTTCGGCGAACAGGACATCGTGGTCGGTTGCGTGGCGGTGCTGCGCGAACCCAAGGGCCATGCCGACCTGCTGCAGGCGATGGTGCCGCTGTGCAAGACGCACCCGAACCTGCACCTGGTGGTGGTCGGCGATGGCCAGCCGGTCATGGATCGGCTGCAGGCGCTGCGCGACGAGCACGGACTGCAGCAGCAGGTCCATCTGCTCGGCTACCGCGATGGCGCATGCCGGCTTATGGCCGGCTTCGACATCTTCGCGCTGGCTTCGCACAAGGAAGCGGCCGGTACCGTCTTCCTGGAGGCCGCCTATGTCGGGGTGCCGATCGTGGCCACACGCGTAGGCGGCGTGCCGGAGATGGTGGTGGATGGCAGCAATGCGATCCTCACCCGGCTGGGCGACAATGCTGCCCTGACAGGCGCCCTGCGCCTGCTGGTGGACGATCCGGAACGGCGGCGGCAGATGGGCCGCGCCGGCTGGGACTGGATGCGCAGCGCGCACCGGTTCACTCCCGACGGCCACGGTGAGACCACCGAACACTATTACCACCAGTGGCTGAAGGAGCTGGGACATGGCTGATGCCCGAACCGTACCGGTGCTGATGCACCACCACGTCAGTCCGTCGCCGGGCATGATCACCGTGTCGCCGGAGAATTTCGAGAGCCAGATCGCATGGTTGGCCGGCAACGGCTGGACCTCGCTGACACTGGACCAGTACGCCGGTTTCCTGGCCGGCAAGCCGGTGCCGCGCAAGTCGATCGTGATCACCTTCGACGATGGCTACCTGGACAACTGGGTGTATGCGCACCCGATCCTGCAGAAGTACGGCATGCACGCGGTGGTGTTCGTGGTCACCGGCTGGATGGGCGAAGGCCCGGAGCGGCCCCACGCCGGGCTTGCCGGGGCAACGTTGCCTGCCACGCCGGACCATCGCGGCTGCGAAGCGGCGATCTACGAGCAGAACCGCAGCGACGACGTGATGATGCGCTGGAGTGAAGCGCGCGCGGCCATCGCCGCCGGCACCTTCGAAGTGCATTGCCACACCCATACCCACACCCGTTGGCTGCGCCGCAACGACCTGGACCGCGCACAGCGCCGTGCCGGCCTGAGCCACGATCTGGCAGTCTCACGCGAAGTCCTGCAGGACAAGCTCGGCGAGGTGTCCGATACGCTGTGCTGGCCCTACGGCGATTTCGACCAGGACCACATCGAGGTGGCACGCGAGCACGGCTTCCGCTACCTGCACACCACCCACCCGTTCGGCCGCAACGTGGTGGGCGGCGATCCGGAACGCATCTACCGCTTCGCGATCCGCAACCGCCCGGCGAGCTGGTTGCGCAAGCGCATAGCCCAGAGCTACAACCCCCTGATCGCGCCACTGTTCAATGGTTTCAAGGCGCGCCAGAAGAAGATGGTACCGGGGCCGTAGGCACGACCAGGCCCGGCCCGCAGAAAGAAAACGCCCCGGAATTCCGGGGCGTTTTTTTGCACCGACGAGCAGGCGCTTCAACTGGCGGCTTCGCGCACCGCAGCGGACAGGCGGTCCAGCGTATCCTGCATCAGCGTTGCATCATCGGCCTCGACCGTGACCCGCACCACCGGCTCGGTACCGGACGGGCGCAGGAACGCACGGCCACGGCCGGCCACCGACTGCTGCGCGACAGCCAGCGCGGCCTGCACGCTGTCGGCCTGCACCGTGGCTTTGGCCGAGACATTGCCCAGCCGCACGTTGACCGTCTTCTGCGGCACCCGCACCAGTCCCTTCAGTGCCTGGCGCAGGGACTGCCCGCTGTTGCGCAGCGCCACCAGCACCTGCAGGGCACTGACGATGCCGTCGCCGGTGGTGGCCCGGTCCAGGCACAGCAGATGGCCGGAGGCTTCACCGCCGAGCACCCCGCCGCCTTCGATCAGCGCCTGGTGCACGTAACGATCGCCGACATTGCTGCGCACGAACGGAATCTGCAGGTCGGCAAATGCCTTCTCGACGCCGTAGTTGCTCATCAGCGTGCCGACCACCGGGCCGCGCAGGCGGCCTTCGTCCTTCCATGCGCGGGCCAGGATGTACAGCAGGTCATCGCCGTCGACCGGGTTGCCCTGGTCATCAGCCATCAACACGCGGTCACCATCGCCATCGAAGGCGATGCCCAGATCGGCCCGGGTCTCGCGGACCTTGGCCGCCAGGTTGTCGATATGGGTGGACCCCACGCCGGCATTGATGTTGACGCCGTTGGGCTCGGCACCAATGCCGATCACCTCGGCGCCCAGTTCGCGGAACAGCAGCGGTGCGATCTGGTAGGTGGCACCGTGCGCGCAATCCAGCACCAGGCGCACGCCACGCAGGTCGAACGCGCGCGGCACGCTGGCCTTGCAGAACTCGATGTAACGTCCCACCGCTTCACGCGCGCGCGATGCCTTGCCCAGCTTCTCCGATTCGGCGGTGGTGAACGGGACGTCCAGCGCCGCTTCCAGGGCCAGCTCGGTCGCATCATCGAGCTTCTCGCCCTGGGCGGAGAAGAACTTGATGCCGTTGTCGTAGTGCGGGTTGTGCGAGGCACTGATGACGATGCCGGCATCCACACCGAGCGTACGGGTCAGGAATGCCACCGCCGGGGTCGGCATCGGGCCCAGCAGTTGCACGTCGGCACCGGCGGCGACCAGGCCGGCTTCCAGTGCCGCTTCGAACATGTAACCGGAAATGCGGGTGTCCTTGCCGATCACCACGATCGGCCGGCGCCCGTCCTGGCCGCGCTGGGCGACCAGGACACGGCCCAGGGCGTTGCCCAGGCGCAGCACGAAATCGGCCGAGATCACGCCCTGGCCGACCCGCCCACGGATGCCATCAGTACCGAAGTACTTGCGGCCTCCCATCAAGCCACCTCCGGCGCCGGCTGACGGCCCAGCATCGCCAGCAGATCGGACAGGCGATCGCGCATTTCGCGGCGGTCGCAGATCTGGTCGATGGCACCGTGCTCCAGCAGGAACTCCGAGCGCTGGAAGCCTTCCGGCAGCTTCTCGCGCACGGTCTGCTCGATCACGCGCGGGCCGGCGAAGCCGATCAGCGCCTGCGGCTCGGCGATGTTGATGTCGCCCAGCATCGCGAAGGAGGCCGACACGCCACCGGTGGTCGGATGGGTCAGCACCGAGATATACGGCAGGCCGGCTTCGCGCAGCTTGCCCAGCGCAGCCGAGGTCTTGGCCATCTGCATCAGCGAGAACAGGCCTTCCTGCATGCGGGCGCCTCCGCTCTGCGAGAAGCACACATAGGGCGCACCGATCTCGACCGCGGTTTCCGCAGCCAGTGCGAAACGCTCGCCGACCACCGAGCCCATCGAGCCGCCCATGAAGGCGAAGTCGAACGACGATGCCACCAGCGCACGGCCCTTGAGCAGGCCTCGCATGGCAATCAGCGCGTCATACTCGCCGGTGTTCTTCTGCGCGATCTTGATGCGCTCGCTGTACTTCTTCTGGTCCTTGAACTTGAGCAGGTCGGTCGGGCCCAGGCGCGCACCGATCTCGGTGGTGCTGTCGGCGTCGAACAGGGCGGCCAGGCGCGCACGCGCACGGATCGCCATGTGATGGCCGCACTTCGGGCAGACTTCCAGGTTCTCTTCCAGTTCCGGACGGTACAACGCGCTGCCGCAGTTGCTGCACTTTTCCCACAGGCCCTCGGGGACACTGCGCTTCTTGCTGGGGGTGTTGTCGGTGCGGATGCCGGACGGCATCAACTTGCTGAGCCAACTCATGCGGGAGGACACTTCCGTTCAGGGCGGCCCAGGGGCCGCAAAGGCGGACAGTCTAGCTCCGCTTTCGCCGCCCGTGCACCCCCTTGCCAGCCGCAGGGCAGCCGGAAAAAACCATGCTGGGACGTACGTTTAGGTGCGGGGAAGTGCCGGCCGCTGGCCAGCAGCCCCTGCGCGCAGGCGGGTATGGAGGAGGATGCCGGCCAGCGGCCGGCAGTCCTGTTACGCGTCCAGCGCCTGCCGCAGCGGAGCCAGGAAGGTTCGAGCGCGCTGCGCGGCCTCTTCAGCCGAGCCCGCTTCGGCCAGCGCCGCCACCAGCGCGCTGCCCACCACCACGCCGTCGGCCTGGCGGGCCATGGTTGCGGCACTGTCGGCATCCTTGATGCCGAAGCCCGCCACCACCGGCACTGAAGCACGCGCGCGCAACGCCTGCAGGCGGGCACTGGCGGCATCGCTGTCCAGGCGCTCGGACGCGCCGGTGACACCGGCAAAGCTGACGTAGTAGAGGTAGCCACGGGCCAGCGCCAGCAGCTTGTCGGCACGTGCTTCGCTGGTGGTCGGTGACGCCAGCAGGACCAGCGCCAGGCCCGCCGCATCGAATGCCTGCAGCGCCTCGCCCGCTTCTTCCGGCGGCAGGTCGACCAGCAGCACGCCGTCCACGCCGGCGTCGACGGCGGCCTTGGCGAAGGCCGCGTAACCGTGGATCTCCACCGGGTTCAGGTAGCCCATCAGTACCACCGGCGTCTGCGCATCACGCTCGCGGAACTGCGCCACGGCCTGCAGCACATAGCGGCCGCCGGCCCCGCGTGCCAGCGCGCGCTCGGAGCTGCGCTGGATGGTCGGTCCATCGGCCATCGGGTCGGAGAACGGAACGCCCAGTTCGATCACGTCGGCACCGGCATCGACCAGCGCGTGCATGACCGGCACGGTGGCCTCCAGTGAGGGATCACCGGCGGTAATGAAGGGAATCAGCGCCTTGCGCTGCTGCTCGCGCAGTCGCTGGAAACAGGCATCGAGTCGGGATACGGACATTTCAGGCACATCCTTCAATCAGTTCAATCGCATCGCTGGTCCCCCAGTACATCTGGATGACCTTTCCTTCAAACAGTTCCACGCGGATACCCAGGTCCGAACCCGGGTCCTGCCAGGTGAGGTACTCGCCCTGATCACCGTCGTAGGCGTGCGGGCTGGACACCGGCGGCTTCGGGAACTGGGCCATGGCCTGGGCACGGGTCATGCCGACACGCAGGCCGAATGGACCGGGCTGCTGGGTCGGCGCCCCGCTCTGCGGATCCAGGCCGAGATCGAAACGGACGACGCGATCTTCATCGGTCATCATCGATACGCCGGGCGGCAGCTCCTTGCCGTCGTAGTACTCGCAACTGCCGCCGATGGCTTCAACCGCGCCTTGTGCGGTCCACGGCCCAAGTGCCTTCAGGTCCGTCATATGCTGGCCGATCAAGACCTCGCCGGCATGGTCCAGCGCCACCGAAGCCACTGCAGGCACGTCGTCGCTGTCCGCGCCCTCCACGGACGGCGGATCGACGATGGGCGTACGCGCCATCGGGTCGAGATCATCGTTGGCCGCCTGCTGCACAGGCTGCGTGGTGGCCTTGGCGGCCGGTGCCAGCACCGGTGGCTCCGGCGGCTGGCATGCAGCCATCCCCAGCGCCAGCAGCAGCACGCTACTATTGCGAAGCAGCGCGCTCACAGCACCAGCCCTTCGCGCGCGGCGATGGTGTGCACGTCCTTGTCGCCACGGCCGGACAGGTTGCACAACACGATCTGGTCGCGCGGACGCTCGCGTGCCAGCTTGATCGCCTGGGCCAGCGCATGGCTGGATTCCAGCGCAGGCAGGATGCCTTCGGTGTGCGCCAGCAGGTGGAAGGCCTGCAGCGCTTCCTCGTCGGTGATGCCGAGGTAACGTGCGCGGCCGGTATCGGCCAGGAACGCATGCTCCGGGCCGACGCCCGGGTAGTCCAGGCCGGCCGACACCGAATGGGTCTCGATGATCTGGCCGTCGTCATCGCACAGCACATAGGTGCGGTTGCCGTGCAGCACGCCGGGGCGGCCGGCAGCAATCGAGGCGGCGTGGCGGCCGGTGCTGATGCCATCACCGGCGGCTTCGGCGCCGACGATCTCGACCTGGCGATCGTTGAGGAAGGCATGGAACAGGCCGATGGCATTGCTGCCGCCGCCGACGCAGGCGGTGATCGCATCCGGCAGGCGACCGTACTCGGCCAGCATCTGCTCGCGTGCCTCGCGGCCGACGATGGCATTGAAGTCGCGCACCATGCGCGGGTACGGATCCGGGCCGGCCACGGTGCCGATGATGTAGAAGGTGTCCTGCACGTTGGTCACCCAGTCTCGCATCGCTTCGTTGAGCGCGTCCTTCAGGGTGGCCGAGCCGGAGGTGACCGGCACCACCGTCGCGCCGAGCAGCTTCATGCGGTAGACGTTGATCTTCTGCCGCTCGATATCGGTGGCGCCCATGTACACCACACACTCCAGGCCCAGCCGTGCGGCCACCGTGGCACTGGCCACGCCGTGCTGGCCCGCGCCGGTCTCGGCGATGATGCGCGTCTTGCCCATCCGCGCGGCCAGCAGGGCCTGGCCGATGGTGTTGTTGATCTTGTGCGCGCCGGTGTGGTTCAGGTCTTCGCGCTTGAGCAGGATCTGCGCGCCGCCGACATGATCGCTCAGGCGCTGGGCGTGATAGATCGGGCTCGGCCGGCCGACGTAATGGGCCAGGTCGCGGTCGTAGGCCTGCTGGAATGCGGGGTCCTGGCGGGCCTGGTCATAGGCCTGGGCCAGTTCCTGCAGCGGGCCGACCAGGGTTTCGGCAACGAAACTGCCGCCGTAGCGGCCGAAGTGGCCCTGGGCATCCGGGAAGGCGTGGTAGTCGGCAATGGGGGAGGCAGACATGGAAGCGACCGCTGATTCGAGACAGGTGGATACTCTAGCGCACGGGTTGTGACCGGAAAATGGATATTATCTGGCGTATATCGTCAGGAAATCTCACATGAGTCGTTCCCTGCTTCCGCCGCTCAATGCACTGCGCGCGTTCGAGGCCACTGCCCGCCTGGGTGGCGTTGGGCGGGCCGCACAGGACCTGCACGTCACCCACGGCGCGGTCAGCCGGCAACTGAAGCTGCTGGAAGACCATCTCGGCCTGGCGCTGTTCCAGCGTGCCGGTCGCGGTCTGCGCCTGACCGCTGCGGGCACGCGCCTGCAGGCAGCGTGCAGCGAGGCCTTCGGCGGCATCGAAGACTGCGTGCGCGAACTGCGGCGGCCGGCGGCGGCCCCGGCACTGGTACTGGGGTGCAGCGGCAGCGTACTGGCGCGCTGGATGATCCCGCGCCTGCCCGCACTGCAGGCCGCCCTGCCCGGTGTGCGCCTGCAGTGGTCGGCGCTGGATGGCAGTTTCACCGAAGCGCAGGCGGCACTGGATGCAGTACTGCTGTTGGCGCAGGGGCCGTGGCCCCGGGGCTGGCAGGTGCGTGAGCTGGCACCGGAACGGGTTGGCGTGGTGGTGGCCCCATCGCATCCGGCGGCGCAGCGCCTGCGGCATGTATCGCCCTCGGCGCTGCTGCAGGAGACGCTGCTGCACACCAGCTCGCGACCGCAGGCGTGGCCGGCCTGGGCACAGGCGCACGACCTGGACGTGTCGAAGCTGCAGCTGGGCACCGCCTTTGAGCACCTGTACTACTTGTTGGAAGCCGCGGTGGCCGGGCTGGGCCCGGCAATCGCGCCAGAGCCGCTGGTGGCCGAGGATCTGGCGGCAGGCCGCCTGGTCGCGCCGTGGGGGTTTGCCGCCACCGGCGGTTTCTGGGTGCTGGCGAGGCCGGACGGACCGGCAGATGCACGCGTGGATGCGCTGGCCGACTGGCTGGGCCAGCAACTGCGCTGACAACAAAAAAGGGACGGAGAGGATCAAGTCGCAAGTGGCACAAGCGACTTAATCCCCTCCGTCCCCTTTTTTCAGCTGGCGGTCGGGGTGGCCAGGCGCTGCTGCAGGTCTTCGCGCAGGCGCGACAGCTCGACTTCGGCCTGCTGCCGCTGCTGCATTCCTTCGCGATGGATGCTGCGCACTTCCTCGACCGTGGCGATCAACTGGTCGTGCACGTGGCGCAGCGTGGCGACGTCGATCACGCCGCGCTGGTTGCTGCGCGCGGTATCCACCGAGGCCTGGCGCAGCAGATCGGCATTGCGGCGCATCAGCTCGTTGGTGGCATCGTCGATGGCGGTGGACAGCTCGACCGCGGCCTTCTGCTCGCCCAGCGAAAGCTGGATGGCGAACTGGCGCTTCCACGACGGGATGGTGATCTCGCGCACCGTATTGAATTTTTCGATCAGCTGCAGTGCGTTGGCCTGGATCAGCCGGATCATCGGCAGCGACTGATCGGCCGCGTGCTGCATCAGCTGCAGGTCGGACACGCGCTTTTCGATCAGCCGGATCGCGTTGTCGACTTCACTCTGGCGGATGCGTTGTTGCGGATCCTCACTGCCCTGCCCGGCCAGCTGCTCGGTCTGCAGTTCGGCCAGACGCTGCTTGCCCGCAGCGGCGTACAGCCCCAGAGCGTGGCGTTCTTCACGGACGATATCGTGCATGCGGTCGAACTCGCCCACACGCTTGCCCATCAGCACCTGCTGCGCCCCGACGTCTCCCAGCAGCTGCTCGATCTGCGCATTGGTGTCGCTGAACTTCTGCACCAGCTCGCCCTTGGATGCCCGCAACCGATCAATCAGGCCACCAATCAGAGGGACCCTGGAACGCTGCGCGAAACCGTCAAGCTTCAGGCTGCGCGCGATGCGCACCACTTCGCCCAGCTTCTCGCCACTGGCATCCAGGTCACGATTGCGCACCTGGTCGAGCAACTGGCTGGAGAACGCTGCGGTGCGCGTGGCCGCTTCGCGACCGAACACCTGCAGGTTGCCCGGGCGCAGGTCATCCAGCTCACGGCGGATCTCGGCGATGCGCGGCAGGTCCTCGTGGACCAGGCCAAGTGCCCTCAGCGTGCCCTCGTCGAGCGTGGAAACGGCGGTGTTGGCCTGTACCAGCGTGCCGGGGCTCTGACTGTCCTGGACCATCGGGCGATCTCCTTGAAATGGGTAAGCGGCTGCGGCCGATTCAGCGCAGTCTAGCCTGAGCGGCCGCAACCTCGTCATCGATCTGGGCGTGCAGCGTGGCCGCCTTGCCCGCCAATGCAGCGCCTGCGGCGCTCTGGTCGGCCAGGGTGGCCTGTCGCCAGGCGGGCAGCAGGACATCATGGATGCGTGCGAAACGTTGCAGCAGCAGCGTGTCCTGGTCCTGCAGCAGCTGCCATTGACCGGCCTCGACGCGATGCAGGGCCGCCAGCCGGCGCAAGTGATCCAGCCGCTCCGACAGCGCGGCATGCCCGGACGCATCACAGTGCGCCAGCCGTGATGCACCCACCTCGACCCAGGCGTCCAGTGCCGTGGCCGCCTCTGCACGCTCGACGATGGCCAGGGCCCGCTGCTGCTGGTGCTGCTGCAGGTGCTGGGCCTGCTCGCGCGCCTGCAGCGCCAGCACGCCCAGCTGCGACTGCAGCGCATGCCCTTGCGCCTCGCGGTCGACATCGCGCCCAAGCAGGCGCCCCCACCAGCCTTCCTGTCGCCGGATCTGCGCAGGATTCGCCGCCTGCAGGGCCAGCGCGATGCGCGCCAGCGCGGCCACCAGGCCTTCGCCCGCAACCGGCGGCAACCTGGCGGCGCGTTGGGCAAGCACCTGCAGCAGCGGCGCACCGTAGTTGGCCAGCACGGCGACATCGGCCGTGTCCGGCAACATCGGTGACGGCAGTGGCGCCTGCGTGGTCACGGCAGCGGCGGCGGCTTCGGCGTGGATGCCGGGGGGCCATCAGCGTCTTCCGGCGGCAATGACTCGCCGTAGAAGTGGCGCATCAGGGCCTCATCCAGAGCCCGCTCCTCCGGCGTCGCGGCACGGCGTACACGTGCACGCTGCGCCACCACGGCACTGGGCCCGCCGCGCTCGACCTGCTGCCGTGCCCAACCGGCGAACGCAGCCAGGGTCTGCGATACCTGTGCCTGCTGCGCCTGTGATGCCGCCAGCAGTTCGACCAGAGGTGCCAGGCCGGCCTGCAGATCTTCGGCCAGGACCGTGGCCGGCACACTGGGTGCCACCGCGACCGGCACCGATGCGGCGGGCGCAGGGCGTGTTTCGGAGAGCCGCTGCAGGGCTTCAAGCAACGCCGGCCATGGCGCAGGGTCGGCGACGGCAACGGGCGCCGCCTCCGGCGTCGGCGGTGGCAACTGCAACGCGCTGGCGATGTCTGCCAACTGTGCAACCACGCGCCCGCCGACATCGCTGTCGTCGGCACCCATGGCCTTGTTGCGCAGGAAGTCGCGCTTGATCTGTGCCCAGCGCTGCGCCTGCGTGTCATCCAGTACGCCGCGCAGTTCGGCCAGCTTCAACAGGTTCTCTTCGGCGCCGGTGGTCAGCAGCTGTGCCTCGCCCAGGTAGTGGTCGGAGATCAGCTGCTGCAGCTCGTCCTCGTTCATCACCGGTGAGATCTTCTCGGCCAGCTTGTTCATGTTGCGGTAGCTGCCCTGCAGCCGGAACGGCGGTTCGGTGCGGTAGCGGTCATCCTGCGCGGCGCTGGCGATGTACTGCTGGTTGACCCGGTAGACCACGTCGCGCACGCGCAGCATGCGCTGCAGGGTGGCGGTGATCTCGTTGATCTCGGCACTGCTGTAGGCATGGCTGAGGCCATTGGTCGAGACCTCCTTGCCCATCGCACGCTCGACCAGCACGTACAGATCGGCCATGTCACGCGTGGCCAGCGGCGCCAGCACCGGGTTGGAAGTCAGGCTGTTCTCGATGTAGCTGAGCGTGAAAGCAGCCTCCATGCCACCGAGCACGTCGCCCAGGTTGTAGATGTCGGCACGGTTGGCCAGCATGTCCGGAATCTTGAACACCTCGCCGGACTCGGTATACGGGTTGCCGGCCATCACCACGCAGAACTTCTTGCCGCGCATGTCGTAGGTGCGGGTGCGGCCGCGCCACACGCCTTCGATGCGACGGGTGCCATCGCACAGCGAAATGAACTTCTGCAGGAACTCGGGATGGGTGTGCTGGATGTCGTCGACATACAGCATGGTGTTGTTGCCCATTTCCAGCGCCAGATTGAGCTTTTCCAGCTCCTGCCGCGAGGTCGCGTCCGGCGCCTGCGCCGGATCCAGCGAGCGCACTTCGTGGCCCAGCGCCGGCCCGTTGATCTTCATGAAAACCAGACCGAGCCGGTGCGCCACATACTCCATCAGCGTGGTCTTGCCGTAGCCTGGTGGCGAAATCATCATCAGCAGGCCCATCAGGTCGCTGCGCTTGTTCTCGCCCACCGTGCCCATCTGCTTGGCCAGGTTGTCGCCGATCACGCCCAGGTAGACATCGTTGATCAGCTTGTTGCGTACGAACGAGGACAGCGGCCGCGCCTTGAACTCGGACAGACGCAGGGTCTCGCGCTCGCGGCCGATGATGCCCTGGCGCAATGCCTGATAGGCATGGAACGCCGGCACGAAGTGACGCAGGTGCTGCTGCAGGCGTGCCAGGAAGTCATCCAGCGACACCACCAGCGTGCCGTTGCCGATGCGCGCGTGTTCACCGAGCAGGCCGTTGACCTCTACCCGCAACGCTGCATCGCTGGCACGGGTGCGCAGCTGGCGTTGCACCAGCAGCAGCGCTGCCGCTTCATCAACATATCCGGCATGCATGGCGTACGCGGGCGTACTCGCAAGTGCACGCAGCCATTGCCCGGCCAGTGCCCAGCGCGTTGCCAGCGGATCCTGGCTGCGCTGCACGGCGCGTTCGACCGTGTCGCGCTGCCCTGCCTGCTCCAGCTGCTGCGCCAATGCCTCCAGCAGTGCCACCGCATGGCGGCTGCTGCTGAACACCGGATCGCCCGCCGCCAGCTCTTCGCCCAGGTAGGCGGCTGCAGCCTCAGCGGCATCGGCGTCGAAGGGCAAGGCATGGGACTGCGCGTAGGCCAACAGTGCCTCGGCCATCTCCGTACGCAGGGCCTGGCGTCCCTCATCGGACCCGAACAATCGTGCCAGCGCCTCGGCACCGGCCTGCCGCGCCGGCCACTGCGCCACTGCCTCGCGCCGCTGCTCGGCCGCCCAGAACAGCAGCGCCAGTGCGCGCACCCGTGGTGCATGGCGCAGGCTGCCAGCGGCCTGCTGCAGGGGCAGCAACGCGCGCAGGATCAGCGCGGCATCATGGTCATGGATGCCGCGCTCGTAGCCTTCGCGATAACGCGGTGCGGCGAACGCACGCACACGCTGATCCAGCGCTTCGGGATTGGCGACGTCCTGCTGCAGCATGGCCAGATCGAGGCCGTCGCGCCCCTCCTGCGCAGCCATCAGCAGGCTGCCGGCCAGGTACTCGCCGCGATACAGCGTGGGGGATTCGGAGTCCAGCGTGACCGGCCAGAACGGCTTCAGCGCATCCAGCTCCGGATCGTGCAGGGTCTCCAGGAAGTCGGTGCCGGTCAGGTGGATCGCCAGCGTATCGCCACGCGGCAACAGGGTCAGATCCAGTGCCTGGGTATTGACGCTGAAGCGATGGCGCGGCCCCAGCCGCACGACGTTGCCGCCGGCTTCGTACAGGTCACTGCGGTCGCGCAGCTGGCGCACCGCCTGGTCACGCACGCCTTTCAGCCGCGCCTCGATATTGTCGGCCTTGACGTTGTCATGCAACGCGCGCAGGCGTTCGGCCAGTTCGCGCAGCTTGAGGATCAACGGATCGCCGGCAAAGAACGCATTGAGCTCATCGGCGGTTGCGAAGCGCTCGGTGCGCCTGGCCAGGCCGTCGAGGATGCGGTTGGCCGCATCCAGCACCGAGCGCGCCTTGCGCTGGCGGTCATCCAGCAACGCCTGCTTGTGGGTCTCGAAGGCTTCGACCAGCTCCTCGCGCTTGCTCAGGATGTCGCCGAGGAACTGCTCGTGCTCGCCGAACTGGCTCTCCAGCTCCTCCAGCTGGACCAGCAGGCGCGACAACTGCTCGTCGGCGCGTTCAGGGTCGGTCGCCAGCGCCAGCGCGCTGGTGATCGACTGTGAGAACAGCGCGAACTGTGCGGCGAACTGGGCCACGGCCTCGGCCGAACCGAGCGACCTGCGGCGCTGATCGGCGCGCGCGCGCGCCTGGTTGAGGCGCCCGTACAGCACCGAGATCGACTCGACCACGCGGGTGCGGGCGGTCGCATCGTCCACCTTCAGGCCGGCCATCAGCTCGGACAGCATGTCCAGGTCGGCGGCCATGCCACGCAACCCTTCCAGCTGCTCGTCCAGCTGGCGGGCGCTCTGTGCCTGCTGTGCCGCTTCATCCAGCACCTGCAGGCGCGTGGTCAGCGGCGCCAACGCGGCTTCGTCCGCAAGAAACTCGCCAGTGGCGGCGCCGACGCGGTCCTGCGCTTCCACCAGCTCGGCCGCCATCACTTCGATGCGCGCGGTGTCGATGTAGCGCAGCTCACGGATGGTCAACAGGCGTCCACGCAATGCGGTGATTGCGTTGAGGGCCTCGACGAACGCCTGCACCTCGTTCCAGTTCTGCGGCTGCAGCCGTCCCAGCAACGCCTTGTACGCGGTCTCGGCCTCGACCATCGCCTGTGCCGACTGCTGCCGGATCGACTGCACTTTCTCGTACTCGTCCAGCACTGATTCGCCGGTGGCGCTGATCTGCCGCAGCAGCGCCTCGGCGCCATCACAGGCCGCATCACCCAGCCAGTGGTGGGCATCGAACAAGCGCCGTGTATCGGCCACCAGGCGCTGGTAGCGCTGCACCGACACGTCCTGGCCGTCGATCTCGCGTGCCAGGTTGAACAGGTTGGAGATGCCGCGCACCAGTTCGGCATTGCCGATGCGGCCCATGAAGGTGTTGCCGGGCGGTCGGCTGGCGGCGAACTCATCGCTGCTGAAGGGCGTCTGCCAGACCTGCATCGGATGGATACGGGTTGGTTCGTTGCCTTCAGCGTGGAACAGCACCATGCGCCCATCCTGCAGGAAGGCGTAGCCATGGCCGAACACCGGGGTCTGCAGTACGCGCTGGATGGTGTTGTAGACGAACAGTGCCGAGCGCCCACCTTCGCGCTCATAGAAGATGTACAGCACGTCCTCGCCGTTCGGCGAACGGATGCTGCGCTTGAACTGCATGCCGGCCATCGAGGCGTCAAACGCCTTGTGCTCGCCACCCTGCAGGTAATAGCCGCCGGGGAAGATCACACCGTGGTCTTCGGGCAGCTGCACGCAGGCCTGTACGATCGCATCGTTGCGCACGATGCCGCCGGTCAGCGTGTTGTAGATCAGGCCGCGCCACGCCGTCTCGCGGTACGGCAGCACCTTCAGCAGCACCAGCGAACCCACCCGGGCGAATTCGAACTGGGCGTCGTCCAGCGACTGCGTGCTGTCCTCGACCGGTTCGCTGTAGATGCCCTGCCCGGTCTCGGTGTTGTTCTCGACCTTGATGGTGAGATCACCGCCGGTGGTCTCCACGAACAGGGTGTCGAGGATGTTCAGGTGTGAATGGCGGCCACTGACCGCCAGGTCGCGCGTGGCCCTGGTCCATTCGAAGTCGAACGGCGGCGGCAGCGCGATATCGCGTTCGCCGCGCGCATCCAGATAGGTCAGTTCGCCATCGCGCGACAGTGCCCAGCGGAACACGCGCACATCGCTACTGCGCTCGCCAATCTGGAACGAGGCCAGCAGCTTGTCGCCCACCACGATCAACTGCAGCAGGCGTGCGTGCTTGTAGTAGGCGTACAGCTCGTTGAAGTCGTGCACGAAGCCGGGCTGGTCGAGGAAGCTGCCCTTCAGCTCCAGCGCGGCGACATCGTAGCCGTCGTTGCCCTGTACCAGCCGGTACAGGCCAAACACATCCTCGATGCGGGTCTGGGTCTTCAGCCCGATGAACACGTTGTAGCCGAACAGCAGGCGATCAGGACCCACCTGCACGATGTCACGACCGACGCAGTTGTTCTCGCTGCGGATGCGGAAGCGCCCGGCCACTTCCAACCGGCTGTCGCCGAATTCGGCCAGGCGCTGACGATTGAGGGTTTCGGCCAGGGACTGCAGGCGTTGGCCCTGCTCGACCAGGCGGCGGCGCAGGACTTCATAGGCACCGCCCTTGGCGACGGCCTGGTCAACGGTGTTGTCGCCGGCCTCCGGCGCGGTGGATTCGGCGGACGGATGGGTTTCAGACATCAGCAGGTTTCCAGCTCACGGGCGGACGGCCGCGGTTGCGGCCGGCGCGGGCGGGCGATGGCCACGGCGGCCACCGCCCGATGCATCAACGGGCGCTGTCGACCACGGTGGCCGACACGGTCGGCACCGCTTCGGCATCCTCGGTGATCTGGCGGGGTGCCGGTTCGGCCACGGCCACGCCCAGGTAGCGCTGCATCAGCTCCTGCACGATCGGGCTCTTGCCGGCGAAGCCTTCGATCGACTTGCCCAGCGAGACGGCCTTGACCAGGTTCTCGAACATGCCGCCGTCGCCGCCGACCAGATCGATGTCGGCATTGCGCAACGCGCTGGCGATGACATTGGCGTTCTCGCGCGAGACTTCCTTGCCGGCTTCGATCGAGGCCAAGGCCTGCTTCAGGCTGTTGTCCAGCATCATGCGGAACTCTTCGTGGCCGCGTGCCTGGTCGCTCAACGAAGCGATGGCCTCGAACTTGCGGACCAGGCCTTCGGCCTCGGCCAGCAGCTTCTTCTGCACCACACCGGCTTCGGCGTTGCCCAGCGATTCGGTGGCGGTGGCACGGGCCAGGCCCATCTTCTCCTCGCCCTGTGCCTGTGCCTGCAGCGTCTCGGCCAGCACGCGGGCTTCGTTGCTGCCCTGCTTCAGGCTGGCTTCGGCCTTGGCTTCGATCACGCGCGCTTCGGCGATGCCGACCTTCTCGATGGCCAGCGCGGAGGCTTCACGCACCTGCGCTTCGGCCAGGCCTGGGGCCGCCTGTTCGGCACGGTAGGCGTCGGCCAGCAGGCGCTTGGCTTCGGCCTGCTTGCCAGCCGCTTCATGCTCGGCCTGGGCCAGCGTGGTCAGTTCAACCGCGCGATGCTTGGAGGCGGTCTCGCGTGCCTGCGCTTCCTTCACTTCGCGCACCAGCGACTCCTGCGCCTTGGCTTCGGCTTCCAGGATCAGCACCTGCTTCTGGCGATCGGCTTCGGAGACCTCACGCACTTCCTTGATGCGCTCTTCTTCCTGGGCCACGGTCTTGTCGATGGAGATGCGTTCGCGGGTGATGTTGGCCACGTCCATCTTGCCCTGCTCGACCACCTTGTCGCGCTCCACGCCCTGCAGCTGCACTTCGCGGTCGGTGGTGACCTGCTCCAGCTGGCGTGCGCGCTCGACGCGCTCGGCCTCGATGGCCACGGCACGCTGGCGGTTCTGCTCGGCCACTTCCACTTCGCGCAGGCGGTTCTGGTCGCGGATCTCGATCAGCTGCTGCGCTTCGATGCGGGCATTCTCGGACAGCTGGCGCTGTTCTTCCTGCACCTTGGCGGTCTCGGCCTCCTCGCGCGCGCGGATGGTCTCGATCTCGCGCTTCTGGCGGGCTTCGGCTTCGGCCTGCTGGCGCTCCAGCGCCAGCAGCGCTTCACGCGCTTCCACGTTCTTCTTGGTGATGGCGAGCTTTTCGTTCTGCTCCAGCTCGTTGGTCACCACGTTCTGCGCGGCGGTCAGCTCGGTAATCTTGCGGATACCCTGCGCGTCGAGGATGTTGAACTGGTCCAGCAACGACTTCGGAGTCTGTTCCAGGTAGTCGATCGCCACGTCTTCCAGCACGTAGCCGTTGAGATCGTTGCCGATCACCGCGATGATCTCGTCGCGGAATTCCTGGCGCTTCTCGAACAGTTCGGTGAAGTCGAACTTCTTGCCGACGGTCTTCAGCGCTTCGGAGAACTTGGCGTTGAACAGCTCATCGACGGCATGCTTGTCCGACGCACGGTCGGCACCGATGGCCTTGGCCACGCGCAGCACGTCGGCCTGGGTCTCATTGACCCGCAGGTAGAAGGCCACGGCGATGTCGGCACGCATGTTGTCGCGGCAGATCAGGCCTTCCTTGCCGCGGCGGTCGATCTGCAGGGTGATCAGGCTGATCCGCATCAGTTCGGCGCGGTACAGCACCGGGATGATCAGCGCACCGGTGAAATGCACCTTGGGCGTGGAGCTCATGTCGTTGACGATCAGGGCCACACCCTGATCGACCTTGCGGTAGAAGGCCTTGAACAGGCCGGCCAGGCCGAGCAGACCGACCAGCAGGACCACCACGCCGATCAGGAAGGGAGCCATGGTTGCCAATGTCATCAGTGATTCTCCTTGTTGCCCGGAAGCAGGTTGTCCTGGAAATCGAGGGCGACCGCATCAGCGCGGACCACCCGGTAATAGTGTTGTTCGGCCACGTGCTCCACCAGCACGATGCGCTCGCCACGCTGCAGTTCGATGTCGCTGCGCACCTGCAGCACCAGCCCGGCACCACCGTCGTCGAAAGTGGCGTGACCGCTGCGCGCATCCACCCTGGGCGAGGCGACCACGCCGGTCCGCCCCAGCAGCGAGGCCTGCGCCACCGGCCGCAGGCGCAGCAGGAACCGGCGGATGGGCCGCAGCAGCAGCGCGGTGACCGGCACCGCCGGCAACGGCGCCAGCACGGCCACGACCGCGCCGATCGACCAGCGCAGCAGGTCAGGCAGCGGCAGGAGCACGAACAAATGGATGAAATAGGTGACGATCCAGGCGAAGAAGCCCAGCAGCGTCACCACCAGCATGAGCGGCACCCCGCCCAGGCCCCAGCGCGCCAGCAGCGCGGACAGGCCCTGCAGGTCGTGGTGATCGCCATGCAGCGCACCATCGGCGCCGGCATCGCCGAACCCGTCATCGACCAGGCCGAACGCCGCCAGCGTCCAATACAGCACCGCCACCGCCAACACGATGCTGTACGGCAGGGTCGGGAAACCGAACACGACGGTGAGGAATTCCTGCATCGCTTTGCCTTCCTGGGCTGTGGGCGGTGCTCGCCCGGTCGGGACGCGCAGAGCGCGCCCCGTCGATCCCCGCGCCGGCCCTCATGGCAGGCGCGCTTGGCTCCATCCTATGTGAAGAATGCGTGCAGGCTCAAATCCGGGCGCTGATCAGGACAAAGAGCGACGCGAATCACTCGAGAACCGCGCAGTCCGCCCGGCGCACTTCCTCGACGAACGTGCGCATCTTGTACCCGTCCTTGATGCCCGGCTCCAGCTCGATGCCACTGGAGACGTCCACGCCCCACGGCAGCGTCGCCAGGACGGCGTCATAGACGTTTTCCGGGTTCAGGCCACCGGCCAGCAGGAACGGCCGGTGCAACCCGGTCGGAATACGGCCCCAGTCAAACGCTACGCCGGTACCGCCACCACCACCCGGTGCGTGGCTGTCGAACAGGAAGCCGGCGGCGCTGGGATAGCGCAGCTGCAGGGTGCGGGCGTTGACCTCTTCACGCCCGCCCATGGCAATCGCCTTCAGGTAGGGCATGTTGAAGCTGCGGCAGAAGCTCTCGTCTTCCTCGCCATGGAACTGCAACAGGGTCGGACGCACCGTGCGCAGCACCTCGCGCACCTCTTCCTTGCTGTTGTTGCGGAACAGCGCCACCACGTCGACCATCGGCGCGATCGCCTGGCGCATTGCGCGGGCCTCGGCCGGCGCAACCCGGCGGCTGCTCTCGCGGGCAAAGATGAAACCCACCGCGTCCACGCCCAGTTCACCGGCCAGGCGGACATCGCCGGCACGGGTCATGCCACAGAACTTGATGCGTGTACGGTAGTAGGAGCGGCTCATAGCGTGACCTCGGCGGGCAGATGCCAGTTGTCGGGGTACAGGGGCCCAAGGAACACCAGGCCCTGCGGCGGTGCGGTGGGGCCAGCTACGGTGCGATCACGCCCGGCCAGCAGTTCGGCGATCCATTCCACCGGCTTTTCGCCGCTGCCCACCAGGATCAACGATCCGACGATATTGCGGACCATGTGATGAAGGAATGCATTGCCCTGCACAGCAACCTCGATCACCTCGCCCTGGCGGCTGACCTGCAGTGACTGCAGTTCACGCCGGGCGTGCAGCGCCTGGCACTGTACCGAACGGAAGGCACTGAAGTCGTTCTCGCCGAGCAGAGCCTGGCCGGCGGCATGCATCAGGGTCTCGTCCAGCGCCCGGCGCTCCCAGCTGAGGGTCTGCCGCTCCAGCGCCGGCCGCACTTCGCGGTTGAGCAGACGGTAGCGGTAACGGCGCGCACGCGCCGAGAAGCGGGCATGGAAATCATCGGCCACCGGCACGCACCAGCGCACCGCGATCGAGCGCGGCAGGCGGGTGGTGGTGCCCAGCATCCAGGCACGCGGATCGCGCACCACGTCGGTGTCGAAATGGACAACCTGGCATTGGCCATGCACACCGGCATCGGTGCGACCGGCGCAGACCACCTGCAGCGGCACATCGGCCACCGACGACAGGGCCTGCTCGAGGCTGGCCTGCACGCTGGGACCACCCTCGCCCAGGTTCTGCCAGCCCCTGAAATCGCTGCCGTCGTACTCGACGCCAAGCGCATAACGCATGTGCTACCTCGATGTTGCGGATGGAGCGGCGCTCAGGCCGGATCGCGTTCGGACCAGACCGCCAGTTCGTTGCCACCGGGCTCGACGAACTGGAAGCGGCTGCCGCCGGGGAAGGAGAACACCGCGCGCACGATCTCGCCGCCGGCGTCACGCACCGCCGCCTCGACCGGTGCCAGCTCGTCGGCATACAGCACCAGCAGCGGCGCACCGCTGTCGCTGGCCCGCTGGGGCTGGCCACGGAAGAAGCCGCCCTGCAGGCGGCCATCGTCGAAGGCGGTGTAGTCGCTGCCATAGTCGACGAACGACCAGCCGAACACCTTCTCGAAGAAGGCACGGCTGGCGGCGGGGTCGTTGGACGCGAACTCAACGTAATCGATGCGGCGTTCGCGGTTCATGGCACGGTCCTTGTCAGCAGGTTCGATCACGGCAGGCGGGCCAGCAGTTCGCGCGCCTGTGCCTGGCTGTGCAGATCGCCGTCTTCTGCGACTTCCAGCAGCAGGGTACGCGCAGTCTGTGCGTCGCCCAGGTCAAGATAGGCGATGGCCAGCTCCAGGCGCTCCTGGCCGGCACGTGGCGACCAGCCCGCGTCGCCGGCAGGCGCGACCGCGCTCGACGCGATGTCGTCGGAATGAGAGGCCTCGACGCTGCCATGGTCGATGCCGTCGATGGCTTCGGGACGTATGGCATCCGCCGGAGCCTCGTTCTCATGCGCGTCGGCCGGCAGATCGAACACGCCGCGGAACTGCGGCTGCTGTTCGGCATGCAGCGCATAGTCCGGCACGCCTGTTTCGATCGGGGTTTCCGATGCGACCAGCTCGTCGTGCACCGGCTCGACGACACCCGCGCTGCTGGTGGTTACGGGTTCGTCCCAGCGCGGCAGATCGGTCACCGCCTCGGGCAATGCGACCATCTCGTCGTCGCGCAGCGTACCGGCCTGCCAGTCGGCCGACACCACGGGATCGCCCACTGTTTCGGCCGGTGCCTCGGGCTCACTCGCCCAGGCCGGCATCGCCGGTTCCTGGCGGCCACCATCGGCTACCGCCGACGACCACGAAGACCGCTCGGCCAGCGTATCCAGCGCCGCGCCCGCCGGCACCGCAGCGGCCAGGCCGGCGGCATCGTCTTCCTCACGCAGCGGCGGCAGCGGCGACGGCTTGCGACGACGCAGCAGCCAGGCCGCTCCGGCCGCAAGCAGCAGCACCGGCAGCCCCAGCCAGTACCACGGTGTTGCGGCATCCCGGGCATCCGGCGCCTGCGCCAGGCGCTGCTGCGCGGCGGCCAGGTCGTTGTCCTTCATCGCGATCAGCGACTGCTGCTGCTCCTTGAGTTTTTCCAGGTCGGCCACGCGCTGCTTCAGCTCGCCGATCTCGGCATCGCGGGTGGCGATGTCCTCACGCGCCTGGCGCAGTTGTTCGTTGCCCAGCATGTCACCCTCGCTGCCGGCAGCGGTGCCGGTGGTTGTGCCCGCGTGCACGGCGTCGGACGCCAGCGCCGGAGCGATTTCAAGTCGTGCCCCATTGGCCGCAGCCGGGGAAGAAGCGTTCGTGGCTGCCGCCTTGGCGACCGGGGCGACGGCACCCGCCGGTTGCGGCACGGTACGCGCCTGCCGCCATTGCGCGGCGTGCTCGCGCACGAGCGTCGCCGCTTCGGCAGCGTCGACCGCAGCAAGCGCGTCGCTGCCCGGCATGCGCAGCACCGCCCCCTGCTTGAGCAGGTTGACGTTGCCACGGATGAAGGCTTCGGGATTGGCACGCAGCAGGGCGATCATCGCGCGGTCGCGACTGACCTGGTTGCCACGTGCCACCGCACTGGCGATCTGCGACAGGGTCTGCCCGCGCTGCACGGTGATGCTGCCATCGGCCGCCGGTGCAGCAACCGGCGCGGAGGCCGCACGCGGGCGTGCCGGTGCTGGCGCCACCGCAGGGGGCGGCGTAGTGGGCGTCGCTGCTGCCGGCGCCGTTGCCGAAGCCGGTGCAGGTTCGCGCATGATGGTATTGGAGAGCGTGCCGGCCGGTGCGACGATCTCCGGCTCGGCCACGGCCAACGCACTGGGCGGCGCATCGACCAACGCCGAGTACTCGCGCACCAGGCGGCCCTGGCCCCAGTCGGCTTCGATCAGGAAGCTCAGTGACGGCGTCTCCACCGGCGCCTGCGAGGTGACGCGCACCACCGCCCTGCCCTGCGTGTCGCGGGTCAGCTCGAACTGCAGCTCACTGACCAGTCCGGTGGGCCGCTGCAGGCCGACACGTTCGAAGGTGACCGGTGAGGCCAGCGCCACGCGCAGGTTTTCCAGCTCGGACGGGTCCGCCGAGACCACCGGGATTTCGGCCAGCAGGGGCTGGCCCGGCTTGGACAGGACACGGATGTCGCCCAACCCCAGGGCGAGCGCCGAACTGCTGGCCAAGGCGAGCAGGGCGGCGGACAGATAGCTGAGCGGGCGCTTTGCGCCCTTGGCCCGTTTATTCATGGGCGACACTATAAAGCGTGCGGACCGGAGTCCGCACCCATGAAGAGCCGAGCCCATGCTCGGCTGCATGGCCTGAGCCGAGCGTGGGCTCGGCTCTACAGAAAAGGCCGGGCATTGCCCGGCCTCTCCATCAACGCTGTTCGGCGGCGACCAGCTCGGCCAGCTGCACGGCATTCAACGCCGCGCCCTTGCGCACGTTGTCCGACACGATCCACAGGTTCAGGCCGCGCGGGTGCGACAGGTCCTCGCGGATGCGGCCGACGTACACCGCGTCGGTGCCCGAGGCATGGGTGACCGGGGTCGGGTAACCACCGGCCTCGTGGCGATCCACCACTTCGATGCCCGGCGACTGCTCCAGCAGCGCGCGCGCTTCGGCCACGGTGACCTTGTCACGGGTCTCGATCGCAACCGACTCGGAGTGGCCGTAGAACACCGGCACACGCACCGCGGTCGGGTTCACCAGGATGCTGTCGTCGCCGAGGATCTTGCGGGTTTCCCAGATCAGCTTCATCTCTTCCTTGGTGAAGCCGTTGTCCTGGAAGTCGTCGATGTGCGGGATCAGGTTGAAGGCGATCTGCACCGGGAAGCGCTGCGGATCGATTTCCTGGAAGCTCAGCAGCTGGCCGGTCTGCTTGCCCAGTTCCTCGGTAGCCGAACGGCCGCCGCCGGACACCGACTGGTAGGTGGAGACGTTGATGCGCTCGATGCCGTACTTGCGGTGCAGCGGCGCCAACGCCACCAGCATCTGCATGGTCGAGCAGTTCGGGTTGGCGATGATGCCGCGCGGACGGTTGGCGACCTGCTCCGGGTTGACCTCGGACACCACCAGCGGCACGTCATCGTCGTAACGGAAGGCCGAGGAGTTGTCGATCACCACCGCGCCCGCTGCGGCGAACTTCGGTGCGTATTCCTTGGACACGCTGCCGCCAGCCGAGAACAGGGCGATCTCGACACCGGTCGGATCGAAGGTGGCCAGGTCCTGGACCGTGACCTTCTGGCCGTTGAACTCGATCTCGCCGCCGGCCGAACGCTCGGAAGCGAGAACGCTCAGGGTACCGACCGGGAAATCACGCTCGGCCAGGATCGACAACATGGTCTCGCCGACCGCACCGGTGGCACCGACGACGGCGACGTGGAAACTGCGCTGTGCATTGCTCATGGGGGAAACTCTCACGAAAAACGGGAATGGGGAAAAAAACACGCACGACAGCTGGGTTCGGGGAACCTCCTCAAGCGGGGCGCGCGGAGGTTCCCTATCGTTTCCCGGTTTTTTTGCCCAGCGTCACGCGCGCGGCCATCGCCGCGTCAGCGTTGATCGCGCTCGGCATGCACGACGGGCCGCCATCCAGGCCGAGCCCGGCAACCAGATTATCCACGGCCAGCTGTACCATCGCCGTGCGCGTGGCCAGGGAGGCGCTGCCGATATGCGGAGTGAGCACGACGTTGCGCAGTGCCAGCAGTTCGGGGCGCACCTTCGGCTCGCCTTCGTACACATCCAGACCCGCTGCAGCAAGGCGACCCTTGGCCAGCGCATCGGCCAGCGCGATCTCATCAACCAGGCCACCACGGGCGATGTTCACCAGCGTCGCCGACGGCTTCATCTTCGCCAGCGCGGCGGCATCGATCAGGTGGTGCGAGGCCGCGGTATACGGCAGCACCAGCAGCAGGTGATCGGACTGCGCCAGCAGCGTGTCCAGGTCTACGTAACGGGCCCCCACCTCCGCCTCGGTCGCGGCGGGCAGCCGCGAGCGGTTGTGATACAGCACCTTCATGCCAAAACCATGCGCGCCGCGGCGGGCGACGCCCTGGCCGATGCGGCCCATGCCGAGGATGCCCAGCGTGCTGCCGTGGATGTCGGCACCGAGCATGGTCTGGAACGACCACTGCTGCCACTGGCCTTCGCGCAGCCAGCGCTCGGATTCAGTGATGCGGCGCGCGGTGGCCATCAGCAACGCGAAGCCGAGATCGGCGGTGGTTTCGGTCAGGACGTCCGGCGTGTTGCTGGCCAGGATGCCGGCCGCGCTGAGCGCGTCGACATCCAGGTTGTTGTAGCCGACGCCGACATTGGCGATCACCTGCAGCTGCGTGGCATCGGCCACCTGGGCCGCACCGATGCGTTCGTTGAGGGTGATGATCGCGCCGTCGGCGCTGGCCAGCTGTTCGGCGATCTGGTCGGGCGACCAGGCGGTGACGGTGTCGGTGCTGCGCAGCTGCACGCGATCGCGCAGCGGCGCGATGGCCGCGTCGATCAGCGGCTGGCTCACCCACACGGTCGGCCGCGTGTCAGCCATCGATCTGCCCGGGAATGCGCGGGGTGATCGTGCCGACATCGCCGCACTGCGCGCGATGGCGCAGTGCCTGGTCCATCAGCACCATCGCCACCATCGCCTCGGCGATCGGAGTGGCACGGATGCCGACGCAGGGATCATGGCGCCCGGTGGTGACCACCTCGACCACGTTGCCGGCCGTGTCCAGCGACGGACCCGGCAGACGCAGGCTGGAGGTCGGCTTCAACGCAATTGACGCGACCACGGGCTGGCCGGTGGAAATGCCACCGAGGATGCCACCCGCATGGTTGCTGGCGAAGCCCTGCGGGGTCAGCAGGTCGCGATGTTCGGTGCCCTTCTGCGCAGCGCTGGCGAAACCGTCACCGATCTCCACGCCCTTCACCGCATTGATGCTCATCAGCGCGGCGGCCAGGTCACCGTCGAGCTTGCCGTAGATCGGCTCGCCCCAGCCCGGCGGCACGTTGTCGGCCACCACGTCCACGCGCGCACCGACCGAATCACCGGACTTGCGCAGCGCATCCATGTACGCCTCCAGCTCCGGCACCTGTGCGGCGTGCGGCCAGAAGAACGGGTTGTCTTCCACCGCCGACCAGTCGAAACCGGCCGGAGTGATGTCGCCCAGCTGCGACAGGTAGCCACGCACGGTGACGCCGAAGCGCTCGGCCAACCACTTCTTGGCGACCACGCCGGCGGCCACGCGCATGGTGGTTTCGCGCGCCGAGGAACGGCCGCCACCACGCGGGTCGCGGATGCCGTACTTGTGCCAGTAGCTGTAGTCGGCATGACCCGGCCGGAACTGCTGGCCGATGTTGGCGTAGTCCTTGCTGCGCTGGTCGGTGTTGCGGATCAGCAGGGCGATCGGCGTGCCGGTGGTCAGGCCCTCGTACACGCCGGACAGGATCTCGACCTCATCGGCCTCGCGGCGCGCCGAGGTGTGCCTGCTCTTGCCGGTCGCGCGGCGCTGCAGGTCGTGGGCGAATTCGGCCGCGTCCAGTGCCAGCCCCGGGGGGCAGCCATCGATCACGCAGCCGATGGCCGGCCCGTGCGACTCGCCGAACGTGGTGACGGTGAACAGCTTGCCGAACGAATTGGAGCTCACGGGCGCTGCGCCGCCAGTTCGGTGATGCGTGCGCTGTGGGCGATCAGCTCGCGGCATTCGACCGCGAAGATGCCCATCTGGCCGACCTTGAACTCGATCCAGGCGAAGTCGACTTCCGGCAGCAGCTTGATCAGGTGCTGCTCGGATTCGCCCACTTCGCAGATCAGCAGACCGTCTTCGCTCAGGTGCAGCGGGGCGTCGCGCAGGATCTTCAGCACCAGGTCCAGGCCGTCGTCGCCGGCACGCAGGCCCATCTCCGGCTCGTAGGAGTATTCCTGCGGCAGGGCATCGGTCTCGTCGTTGGTGACGTACGGCGGGTTGGTGACGATCAGGTCGTAGTGGCGGCCGGTCAGGCCGTTGAACAGGTCCGACTTGAGCAGCGTGACGTTGTGCGCCTGCAGGCGCTCCTTGTTTTCCTCGGCCAGCGACAGCGCGTCGTCACTCAGGTCGACACCGTCCACTTCCCAGTTCGGGTAGTAGTGGCCCATGGCGATGGCGATGCAGCCCGAACCGGTGCACAGGTCCAGCGCACGACTGACATCGCGGCCGGCCAGCCACGGCTCGAAGCCGCATTCGATCAGTTCGGCGATCGGCGAGCGCGGCACCAGGGCGCGCTTGTCGCTCTTGAAGCTCAGGCCGGCGAACCAGGCCTCACCGGTCAGGTAGGCGGCCGGGATGCGTTCATCGATGCGACGCTGGAACAGCTCCAGCACGCGCAGCTTCTCCGCCTGCAGCAGGCGCGCCTGGCCATAGGCCGGGCCGAGATCGTGCGGCAGGTGCAGGCTGTGCAGCACCAGCTGGGTGGCCTCATCCAGCGCGTTGTCGTAGCTGTGCCCGAAGGTCAGTCCGGCTTCGTTGAAACGGCTGGTGCCGTAGCGGATCAGATCGATGATCGTGTGGAGTTCGGCGGCCGTTTCAGCGGTCATGGCGGTACTGCGGGCAAAGTGGCCCCCGATTATAGGGGCTGGCGCCCGTGGCGGCATCCGTTGCGGCGGAAACGATCGGGCCGCAGCCGGTATGATGGAGCCCATTTCGCGCGGGAGCTCCCATGTTCAATCGCAACGCCGGCATCATCCTGCTGATCGCCCTGGCGGCGGGGCTCGGCCTGCTGGCCGCCCAGCAGGCATTCGCGCCGAAGCCCCCGGCCAACGCCCCGGCCACCGAAGCAATCACGTTGTACCCGCAGCCGCGTGAGCTGCCCGACTTCAACCTGGCACAGTCCGACGGCACCCGGCTGATCCCCGGCGAGCTGAAGGGCCACTGGACCCTGGTGTTCCTGGGCTTCACCTTCTGCCCCGACGTCTGCCCGACCACCCTGGCCGAGCTGGCCGGCGCGCAGAACCAGTGGGAAGCCCTGCCTGACACGCTGCGCCCGCGGGTGCTGTTCATCTCGGTCGACCCCGAACGGGACAGCGCCACGCGGCTGGGCGAGTACGTGCACGGCTTCCACAAGGACACCCTGGCCGCAACCGCCGATGTGCCCTCGCTGGAACGCTTCGCCACCTCGCTGGGCTTCGTGTTCCAGAAGGTGCCGGGCAAGCACTTCGACGAGAATCCCGAGGATTACACCGTCGAGCACTCGGCCAGCCTGGCCGTGCTCGACCCGCAGGGCCGTCTTGCCGGCCTGGTACGCCCCCCGTTCAACGCGCCGGCCATTGCCCGCGACCTGCAGAAGCTGACCGAGAAAACCGCCCCATGAGCCTCACCACCGCCCTGACGTACGCCCTGCCCCATCGCCTGCTGTCCTCGATGGCGCGCTCGCTGGCGTACTCGGACGATCCGCGCGTGTCGCGCTGGCTGATCGACACGGTCACCCGCAAGTTCAACGTCAACCTGGACGAAGCGGCCAACCCGGACCCGCGCAGCTATGCGACCTTCAACCAGTTCTTCACCCGTGCGCTGAAGCCGGGCGCGCGCGTGGCCGATGCCGATCCGCGCAGCCTGGTGATGCCGGCCGACGGCCGCATCAGCCAGCTGGGGAAGATCGAGGCCGGCCGCATCTTCCAGGCCAAGGGGCAGTCGTTCACCGCCGCCGAGCTGCTGGGCAGCGACGAAGACGCCAAGCCGTACAACGACGGCCTGTACGCCACCGTGTACCTGTCCCCGCGCGACTACCACCGCGTGCACATGCCGTGGACCGGCACCCTGCGTGAAACCGTGCACGTGCCGGGCCGCCTGTTCAGCGTTGGTCCTGCGGCCGTCAACGGGGTGCCGCGCCTGTTCGCCCGCAACGAGCGCCTGGTCTGCCACTTCGACACCAGCTTCGGGCCGATGGTCAGCGTGATGGTCGGTGCGCTGCTGGTGTCCGGTGTGGAAACCGTATGGAGCGGCGAAGAAATTCCGCACTATGGCGACCGCATCACCCGCAAGGATTACCGCGGCCAGGGCATCAAGCTGGAGCGCTTCGCCGAGATGGCGCGCTTCAACTACGGCTCGACCGTGATCGTGCTGCTGCCGCCGGGCGTGGCCGAGTTTGCCCCGCAGCTGGGTGCCGAAAGCCCGGTGCAGCTGGGCCAGGCGCTGGCGAAACTGCGCTGAGGTACATGTAGAGCCGAGCCCATGCTCGGCTGCTGGCTGCAACCGGTCATGCATTTCTGTGGGCAAAGGAAGCCGAGCATGGGCTCGGCTCTACAGCCAGAAGCGCGTTACTGCAGGGCCGGTGCAGGGCCGACGTCCATGCCGTCGTAGTCTTCCACACCCTTTTCCGCAGCCAACGCCGCGAACTCCTGGTTGCGACGGTCCAGCGACGCTTCGTCGTGGATCTCCACGCGCTCCACGTGCAGCACATGGAACGGTGCACCGCCCTCTTCCGGCTCCTGTTCGAACAGTTCGACGAAGCTGTAGCCCTGCCCCTGCAGATGATCCGCCAGTGCCTGCAGCGGCTCGGCGCTGGAATGGACGAAGAAGTACCCCCACAGCAACGGGCCGTTGATGTCCCAGTCGGTGTTTTCGCGGAGGTTGGCGAACAGGTTGCGGGTGTCTTCGAGGTCCATGCAGGTTCCAGGGGTCGTGGGGGATTACTTGTCGCAGCCCTGCAGCTTCAGCGTCTGGCCGTGGCGCAGGCTGTAGGCCGGGGCTTTCAGGCCGTTGGCGCGGGCCAGGGTCGGCACGTCGCACTGGAACTTCGCCGCGATGGCACCCAGGGTTTCGCCCTTGCCCACCTTGTGGCTGCGCACCGGTTTCGGCCGGGCGGCCGGTGCCGGGCGCGGCGCCGCCACCGCAGCCACCGGTGCGGTCGGCACGCTGGTGGATGCGGCCGCGTCGGCCACCGGCACCACACCACCCACCGCCACGCTGCCGGTGTAGCTGGCCGCAGTCGGGCGCTTGATCGCCGCATTCAGATCGGCGGTGATCAGGGTGCGGGCCAGGTCGGCGCGCGGGCCACTGACACAGTTGCGCTGGTACAGGCCGGCGATGCGGGTGGTAGCGTTGATCAGCGTACCGGCCGGAATCCAGCCATCGGCTTCATAGCGCGGGTTGAGGTTGCGCAGCGCGCGCATGTAGCCATCTCGCGTACCGTGGCTGCCCAGGCAGATGGTCAGTTCGTAGATGGTGGTGGACTTGGCAAGGCGCAGCGTGGCCGGCTGGGCGCTGATCTTCGGGAACTCCACGCCGTACTGCTGCGGGTGCAGGAAGATCCAGGCCGCGGCGATCACCATCGGCACGTAGTCCTTGGTCTCGCCCGGGAACTGGTTGTAGACGCTGTCGGTCCAGAAGCTCTGCCCAGCACTCTGCTTGAACACGCGCGCGGCACGGCCTTCGCCACCGTTGTAGGCGGCCACCGACATTTCCACGTTGTTGTTCAGTTCGCGCAGGCGCTCGTTGAGGTAGCTGGCGCTGGCTTCAGCGGCACTGCGCGCATCGAAACGGGTATCGAAGCCGGTGCCGTCCGGGCCGAGGCCGAAGCGGCGGCCGGTGGCCGGCATGAACTGCATCAGGCCGGCTGCGCCGGCACGCGAGGAGGCGTGCACGCGACCGTTGGATTCCTTGGCCATGATGCCGAACAGCAGTGCCTCGGGCAGGCCACGCTTCTCCCACTCCGGCCACATCACCGCGCGCAGGTTCTGGTAGTTCTCATAGCTGGTGAGCAGCGCCGGGCGCATGTCGGTCAGCCAGCGGCGAATACCGGCCTGCACGGCCGGGTTGTATTCGACCATGCTGTCGAAGGCGTGCCGCTTGTCGTTGAGCAGCGCGGCGGCGCGGGCGGCTTCGGGCACGTCGGCGGTGAGCGGGCCGATGTGGTCGGGGTCGGCTTCCAGGCGGTCACCGCCCTCGTCGGCGACGTCATCGCTGGCGGCCGCATCGGCGTCGTGCTTGAGCAGGCGCTTGTAGCTGGCCAGCAGGGTGCCCATCTGGCAGCCCTTCTGCTTCACGCAGTCGTTGAGGACATCTTCCATGTCCTCCAGCGCGGCATCGGCCTCGTTGCTGCCCTTGGGGTCGGCGTTGGCGACCAGCAGCAGAGCGTCGCTGTAGCGCTTCTCGGCGGCGGTCATGCGCTGCTGCAGCGCATCCACCTTCACCTTGTCCCGGGCCGAGACCCGCTGTGCATGGGCGTCGGGTGCCAGGGAAACCAGGCCGGCCAGGGCCAGCAGCGGCCAACCGCGGGAAATCAGGACAGGAACGGGCATTGATGGCACTGTGTGCGAAACAGGCAGGCAGAGTAGCGGCGCCGCCAAGGTCCGGGCAAGCCGACCTTCGGACCGTCACCGCCGGCGGTTAACATTGGGCTATTCACCACAAGGGCTGGACCATGGATCCGATTCTGCTCGGCAAAGGCATTACCGACGATATTGCCGTCACCCTGCTGCCGAAACTCGGCAACCGCCACGGCCTGGTGGCCGGCGCCACCGGTACCGGCAAGACCGTGACCCTGATGACGCTGGCCGAGGGCTTTTCGCGACTGGGCGTGCCGGTATTCCTGGCCGATGTGAAGGGCGATGTCTCCGGCCTGGCCGTGCCCGGCACCGGCGCCGAGAACCTGCTCAAGCGCGCCGCCGAGATCGGCGTGGCCGACTACGCGCCGGCCGCCAGCCCGACCCTTTTCTGGGACCTGTACGGCAAGCTGGGTCACCCGGTGCGCACCACGGTCAGCGAGATGGGCCCGACCCTGCTGGCGCGCATCCTCGAGTTGAACGACACCCAGTCCGGCGTGCTAGACATCGTGTTCAAGCTGGCCGACGACCGTGGCCTGCTGCTGCTGGACATGGACGACCTGCGCGCCCTGCTTGGCCTGGTGGCCGAGGAGCGCAAGGACATCTCCACCGAATACGGCCTGGTCAGCGCGCAGTCCATCGCTGCGATCCAGCGTTCGGTGCTGCGCCTGGCGCAGGATGGCGGCGAGAACTTCTTCGGTGAGCCGGCCCTGGAACTGGCCGACATCATGCGGGTCAATCACGACGGCCGCGGCGTGATCGGCATCCTCGCCGCCGACCAGCTGGTGCTCAAGCCCAAGCTGTATTCGACCTTCCTGCTGTGGCTGCTGTCGGAGTTGTTCGAGCAGCTGCCGGAAGTGGGCGACCTGGACAAGCCGAAGCTGGTCTTCATCTTCGACGAGGCCCACCTGCTGTTCGACGACGCACCGGCCTCGCTGGTGCAGCGCATCGAGCAGGTGGTGCGCCTGATCCGCTCCAAGGGCGTGGGCGTGTACTTCTGCTCGCAGTTCCCTGATGACGTGCCGGGCAACATCCTCGGCCAGCTGGGCAACCGCGTGCAGCATGCGCTGCGTGCATTCACCCCGCGCGACCAGAAGGCAGTGAAGACCGCGGCTGAAACCTTCGTGCCGAACCCGAAGCTGGACGTGGCCAAGGTACTGAGCCAGCTCGGCACCGGCGAAGCGCTGGTCTCTACGCTGCAGGACAAGGGCGTGCCGATGCCGGTGCAGCAGACGATGATTGCACCGCCGCGCTGCCGGATGGGGCCGATCACCGAGGCCGAGCGTGCCCAGGTGCGTGCCGGCAGCCCGGTCGGCAGCCGCTACGACACCGCGATCAACCGCGAATCGGCCGCCGAACTGCTGGCCCAGCGTGCGCAGAAGACCGTCGAACAGGCGCAGGCGCCGGCCGCGCGCAGCCGTGAGCAGGACGAAGCGCAGGAAGGCGGTTTCGGCCAGGCGATCAAGGATGCGATTTTCGGCACCAAGCGCCGCCAGGGCATGATCGAAACCATGGCCAAGCAGACCACGCGTACCGTTGGCACCAAGCTGGGCAACCAGATCGTGCGCGGCCTGCTGGGCGGCATCTTCGGCGGCAAGCGCTGACCTGCCGCTACTGGGATCGGAGCCCTTTCCGCTGGAAAGGGATCTGGCCCCGCGGTCGGATCCCACCCGCCAGGGCGGGCTCCGCCCCCGCTACCCCGTTTGTCATCCAGAAAAGAAGTCGCACCACATGTCGCGTTGGCGTCCCCCTGCAGAAAAGAGTACCGCCCTGATCACCGCCTCCGGCCACGCCCGGTTGAAGGCCGAACTGGATGACCTGTGGCGTGTGCGGCGCCCCGAGGTGGTGAAGGCACTGGCCGCAGCCGCCGCAGAAGGCGACCGTTCGGAAAACGCCGAGTACACCTATCGAAAGAAGCAGCTGGGCGAGATCGACCGCCGCGTGCGCTATCTGACCAAGCGGCTGGAATCGCTGCGCGTGGTCGACACCACGCCGACCGATCCGCAGGCGGTGTTCTTCGGCGCGTGGGTGGAACTGGAGAACGTGGACAGTGGCGACACCAGCCGCTATCGCATTGTCGGCCCGGATGAGACCGACGCAGGCCTGGGCTGGATCAGCATCGATTCGCCGCTGGCGCGTGCGCTGCTGAAGAAGCGGCTGGATGATGAATTCTCGGTGGAACTGCCCGGCGGCCAGTTCACCTTTGCGGTAATCGGGGTGGAATACGAGCCGTTGTAGAGTCGACTGTCAGTCGACTACCGCGCGAAGCGCGGCACAAACCTCCGCAGCCGGACGGCAAACGCACCGCGATCCTCGTCGCGGTTGATGACTCGCCGAAGCCATCTGTCAGGCGTTCACAGCCTCGGAACGAAGAGCAGTCGACTGACAGTCGACTCTACATAGCGCCGTGCAACGGCGGCGGATACTGGCGGCCGGCGCGCAACGGGCGGAAGTACTCGGCATCGGCATAGAAGGCGGCGTCCTGTCCCTGGTGCCAGCCCGGGATTCCGGCCAACGGCAGCGGACGCAGCTGCAAGGGATCGGTCACTGCTCTGCCCTCGGCAATGGCCGCGGCGACTGCATCAACGCAGGCACCATCGACTTCGCCGTGCACTACCACACATTTGCCCACCAGCAGACGCCCCGGCAGCAGCGCCTGCTCCATCAGCGCATGGCCGAATACCGCAGCGATGGCGATGTCGCCGCTCAGCCAGTATCTCGATTCGAACAGTGCACGCCAGTCGTGCGCATCCCAGGCGGCCAGCAGCGTGTGATGGCGCACGCGCACGATCACGCCGGTCTCGTCGAACTGGGTCAGTGCCGCCTGTGCGCGATTGCGCTGGCCCGGCGGCATGGATGCGATATGCCTGCACTGCTGCACGTTGAGCGCCTGCTTGAGCTGCGGGTAACGGGCCCACACCAGTGCGTTGAACAGGTCATGCCAGTTGTCGGCGCGGGTGGCGATGCGCCCCTGTGCGATGCGGACTTCGTAGTGCAGGCCGTCCGTCAGCAGCGTGGCATCCTGCTCGACCAGATGCTTGCCGGGCAGCGCGAGGCGTGTCTCGAGCGCTGCAATGGACGGCCACTCCGGGCTGGCCAGCAGGTCACGAACGTCGCGCAATCCGGCAAACACCGGGTGCGCGAACACCTGCGGATCGACCGCCGCACGCGGCGGCGGCACGAAGCGGCGGACGCCGCTGCCGTCACCGGCGGCGGTCGTCGCTGCGGTCACAGCATCTTGAGATCGAATGCCGGGCGGGTGGCGGCCGGCAGCGCGTCACCGTACAGGTCGTGCTCGTCGCTCTCGGTGATTTCCACATCCACGAATTCGCCCACGCGCAGTGGCACCTGGTCGGCATTCTGGATGTGCACCAAGCCGTCGATCTCCGGGGCATCGGCCTTGGAGCGGGCCACGGCGATATCGCCTTCGATGGCGTCGACCAGGCACTGCTGCACGGTGCCGATCTTGGCCTCCAGGCGCGCGGCTGAGATCTGCGCCTGCTTCTCCATGAAGCGGGCCAGACGTTCCTGTTTCACCTCTTCCGGCACCGCATCGGGCAGATCGTTGGCGGTGGCACCTTCAACCGGTGAATAGGCGAACGCGCCCACGCGGTCCAGCTGCGCTTCGTCAAGGAACGACAGCAGCTCTTCGAACTCGGATTCGGTCTCGCCCGGGAAGCCGACGATGAAGGTCGAGCGCACGGTGATGTCCGGCGCGATGCGGCGCCAGTTCTGCACGCGCTCCAGGGTCTTCTCGACCGCACCGGGGCGCTTCATCAGCCGCAGGATGCGCGGGCTGGCGTGCTGGAACGGGATGTCCAGGTACGGCAGGATGCGGTTCTCGGCCATCAGCGGCACCACTTCGTCCACGTGCGGGTACGGGTAGACGTAGTGCATGCGCACCCACGCATCCAGCTCGGACAGGCCTTCGCACAGCGCCTTCAGGCGGGTCTGGTAGGCCTTGTTGCGCCACATCTTTTCGGCGTACTTCACGTCCACGCCGTAGGCCGAGGTGTCCTGCGAAACCACCAGCAGCTCGCGCACGCCACCGCGTACCAGGCGTTCGGCTTCGCGCAGCACCTCATCCACCGGGCGCGAGACCAGCTTGCCTCGCATCGACGGAATGATGCAGAAGCTGCACTTGTGGTTGCAGCCTTCGGAAATCTTCAGGTAAGCGTAATGGCGCGGAGTCAGCTTGATACCGTAGTCGGGCACCAGGTCCACGAACGGATCGTGCTTGGGCGGCAATGCTTCATGCACCGCTTCCATCACGCTCTGGTAGTCCTGCGGGCCGGACACCGCCAGCACGTTGGGGTACGCCTCGCGGATCTGCTCAGGGCGCTTGCCCAGGCAGCCGGTGACGATGACCTTGCCGTTCTGGTTCATCGCCTCGCCGATCGCGTCCAGCGACTCGGTCACCGCCGAATCGATGAAGCCACAGGTGTTGACCACCACCACATCGGCCGAATCGTAGGACGGGACGATGTCGTAGCCTTCCGAGCGGAGCTGGGTAAGGATGCGTTCGGAATCGACAAGGGCCTTCGGGCAGCCAAGGCTGACGAAGCCGACTTTGGGGTTCAGCTGGGACATGGAATCGCGGGACTCTGGGGGCCTGGGCCCCTGCCGGCGTGGCAGGGGTTCCTGGGGGCCGGGGCCTGAAAGGGCGCCAGTATACCGGGGTTGGCGACCTCGCTCTGAATGGCCAGCCGCCCGATCACGCACAGCCGCTGACACCGCGCTAACCCGCGCAGCACCGACAATGCGGGTCTGTTCCCGCAATGAGGTAGAAGCAATGGCCGAGTGGATCACCCTGGATACGCACCACGGCGCGGTACGGGCCTGGCAGGCCCTCCCTGAAGGCACCCCGCGCGGCGGGCTGGTGGTGGTGCAGGAAATTTTCGGCGCCAACCCGCACATCCGCGGCGTAGCCGAGCGCTTCGCGGCCGAAGGCTACGCGGTGCTGGCGCCGTCCTTCTTCGACCTGGTTGATGGCGCAGAAGCCGATCCGGATGCCCTGCCCTATGACGCCGACGGCGTGAAGCAGGGCCTGGAACGGGTGAGCGCGCTGGGCATGGAGAAGGCGCTGGAAGTGGTCCGCGCGGCGGCCACCCGGCTGGCCCCCTACGGCAAGGTCGGCACCGTCGGCTACTGCTGGGGCGGCACGGTAGCGATGCTGTCCGCGCTGCGCCTGGGCCTGCCCTCGGTCAGCTACTACGGTGCGCGCAACGTCCAGTTCCTGGATGAGACGCCCAAGGCCCCGGTGATTTTCCACTTTGGCGCCCAGGACCGCAGCATCCCGCCGGAGGCCGTGCAGGCCCACCGGGAGAAGCTGCCGCAGATGGCCACCCACGTCTATCCGGCCGATCACGCCTTCAACCGGGAGGTCGGACATGCGTATGATCCAGACAGCGCCGCCCTGGCGCTGCAACGCACCCTGGACTTCTTCTCGGAGCATCTTGGATGAGCGATTTCGAACTCGATTCACGCCTGGCCACCGATAGCGTGCTGGTGGCGGAAGGACCGTTGTCGCAAGTGCGGCTGATGAACGACGAACGATTCCCCTGGCTGGTACTCGTGCCGCGTCTGGCCGGGGTGACCGAGTGGATCGAGCTGGACGGCGAGCAGCAGGACAAGCTGCGCACCGAGCTCAACCGCGCCTGCAAGGCCCTGAAGGGCTCCGACGGCGTGGAGAAGATCAACATCGGCGCGCTGGGCAACATCGTGCGCCAGCTGCACTTCCACGTGATCGGGCGTCACGATGGCGACCCGGCCTGGCCCGGCCCGGTCTGGGGCAGCGGGCCGGCGCACCGCTACGAGCCGGCCGCGCTGGACCAGCATGTCGCCTACTGGAAGGAACGGCTAGGATATCCGGCCCACTCCTGAGCGTTCGCCGACCCGATGCGATTCAACCTCGTTGCCGCCATCCTGCTGATCCTGATCGGTCTGTTCATGCTCGCCAGCAACCTCGGCTGGACGCACCTGAACCTGTCCAAGCTGCTGCTGACCTGGTGGCCGGTGGCGCTGGTGGGTGTCGGTATCGCGATGCTGTTCGGTCGCGGGAAATGAAGAAGGCGGCGCATTGCGCCGCCTTCTTCATGTAGAGCCGGGCCATGCTCGGCTGCCTTGACGTCAGGCCGAGCATCGCCCGGCCCCACAAGCTGCCGACAGCCTTCAGGTCCGCGGCAGGGTCACGCCGGTCTGGCCCTGGTACTTGCCACCACGGTCACGATACGACGTCTCGCAGACGTCATCGGCCGCCGCCTGGAAGAACAACATCTGTGCGACGCCTTCGTTGGCATAGATGCGCGCCGGCAGCGGCGTGGTGTTGCTGAACTCAAGGGTCACGTGGCCTTCCCACTCCGGCTCCAGCGGGGTCACGTTGACGATGATGCCGCAGCGCGCGTAGGTGCTCTTGCCCAGGCACACCACCAGGGTGTCGCGCGGAATGCGGAAGTATTCAACGGTACGCGCCAGCGCGAAGCTGTTCGGCGGAATGATGCACTCGTCGGCGGTGATGTCGACGAAGCTGCCCGAGTCGAAGCGCTTGGGATCGACGATGGTCGAGTTGATGTTGGTGAACACCTTGAACTCGCGCGAGCAGCGCACGTCATAGCCATAGCTGGACGTGCCATAGCTCACGATGCGCTCGCCGTTGGCCTGCTTGACCTGCCCTGCCTCGAACGGCTCGATCATGCCGTGCTGCTCGGACATGCGGCGGATCCAACGGTCACTCTTGATGCTCATGCTCTGTCCTGTTGAACGAGGGGGAAACGGGCTGCGCCCGAGGCGGCGATTCTACAGGCGGGCCGACTGTGCCGGCCATGATGCGGATTGGCGCGCCACTTCCATTGTCATGCGCCGTCGCAGCGAAAAGACGCACGCGCAGGATGACTAACAAATGAGACCAGGCCGACCGAGTTAAATCAGTTAGCACATATTTATGTCAAATCCAATCAGCATGTTTGCAATGACACATGTCGACATAAAAATATTTTTTCTTGAAATTCAAATACATGAAGCCACCAGTCGGCCTCCTTGGTGACATGAGCGCCGGATGAACGTTGCATGAGGAAAGATTGATCGTTACGGTTTCATTCATCCTGAACAATTCGTTCAGGTCCTTTGAGCCCAACCGATTTCCCTCTGCAACCGCAAAGGAACACGATGAATCTGAACTTCAATGGACGCAGTCTGAAGCGCACCGCTCTGGCCATGGTCCTGGGAGCCATCGCCGGCACCAGCTATGCGCAGAGCACTTCCGGCGACATCGTCGGTACCGCTACGTCGGCTGACAAAGTGCAGGTCAAGAGCCTGTCTTCCGGCGCCACCCGCGAGGCGAACGTCAGCGCGGATGGCCGTTTCCGCATCTCCCAATTGCCGACCGGCACTTATGAGGTCACCACGGTCAGTGGTGGAAATCCGGTTGCGACCACCCGCGTCACCGTGGTCGCCGGACAACAGTCGTTCGCGACATTCGCCTCGGCGAACAGCAGCGGTGCAACATCGCTGGATACCGTCAACGTGCGCGCCCTGGGCGCGGCCAACACGATCGACCTGGGCAGCGTTGAATCGCGTACCACCTTCACTGCCGACAAGCTCAATTCATTGCCGGTCGCCCGCGATATCACCAGCGTCTCGCTGCTGACCCCGGGCACCGTCGCATCGAGCGGCTATTTCGGCCCAGCCTCGTTCGGTGGCGCGTCGGCTGCGGAAAACAGCTACTACGTCAACGGATTCAACGTCACCAATCTGTATGACAGCCTGTCCTTCTCGGAGATCCCGTACCAGGCCATCGATCAGCTGGACGTGCAGACCGGCGGCTATGGTGCTCAGTACGGTTTCTCCACCGGTGGCGTGACCAGCGTCAACGTCAAGCGCGGCACCAACGAATGGAAGGGTGGTTTCAGCTGGACCGGCACCCCGGACTCGCTGCGTGAAAAAGCTCCGGACACCTACTACAGCGATGGCTCGCTGTTCCGTTCGTACGACAAGAACAGCAGCAGCTCCAACGTGTACAGCGTCTGGGCTGGCGGTCCGTTGATCGAGGACAAGCTGTTCGTGTTCGCGATGGGCCAGTTCAGCAACTCCAAGACCGGCAACTTCGGCAACCGCGGCTCCCAGTACACCACCAATGGCCGTCCGCCGTCGGCTGCGGCATTGTCGACCAGCGCCTATGACTATGAGTCGAAGACGCCTTACTGGCTGTTGAAGGTCGACTGGTACCTCAACGAGAACAACCACCTGGAGTACACCGGCTTCGACAACAGCCGTCGTTACTCGTATGACTACTACACTGCGGCCTATGACAGCCCCAACGCTGGTGGCGAACCGGCCAAGACCGGCGACCTGGGCCAGTTGATCGGCAAGAGCGGCGGCCAGACCGACGTCTTCAAGTGGACCAGCTATCTCACCGAGAACCTGACCGCATCCCTGCAGTACGGGCAGATGCGCAATCGTTCATCGGAACACACCATCAGCGCCGATGGCGTCTTTGATGCCTACAACGGTGACATCAACAGCCCGCAGGGTGCGTGCCCCTATGTGCTGGACTACCGCTCGGCCACCGGCGGCACCGGCCGCCAGATCGGCTGTGCGGTTGCCAGCACCGTCGGTATCTTCGGCGGCCGCAACGAACGCAAGGGCACTCGCCTCGACTTCGACTGGCAGCTGGGCGACCACAAGGTCGGCTTTGGTTACAGCGATGAAAAATGGACGTCCGTGCAGGGCACCTCGTACTCGGGCGGAGCACTTTGGTACCTGTTCGACGACTACGCCAATCTCGTGAACTTCCGCAACGGTGGTTCGATCGAGATCAAGCAGAAGTCGTGGTATCTGCAGGACAACTGGCAGATCACCGACAACTTCATGCTGTACGGCGGCATTCGTAACGATTCGTTCAACAACAAGAACTCCGACGGTGCAACGTTCGTCAAGCAGGACGACATCTGGCAGCCGCGTTTTGGCTTCTCGTGGGACCTGTTGGGTGATGGTCGCAGCAAGCTGTTCGCTTCGGTGGGCCGGTACTCGCTGCCGATCGCGGCAAACGTGGCACTGCGCGCAGCCAGCGCCTCCTACTACCTGGACCAGTACTACACCTACGACGGCATCGGCGCCAATGGCGCTCCGAACGTCACCGGCAGTTTCGAGGATGGTGCGAACGACTCCGTGGTCAATGGCGAAAGCGGCGTCACTCCGGATCCGCGCGCAGTCGCGTCCAAGGGCCTGAAGCCTTACACCCAGGACGAACTGATCATCGGTTACCAGCAGCAGGTCAGCTCGTCGATCGATTTCTTCAACGACTGGACCGTTGGCATCAAGGCGACCTATCGCCGCGCCAACAAGGTGATCGACGACACCTGCGACTCGCGCTCGCTGTACAACGCCGCAGCTGCCGCAGGCTATGACCTGTCCAACTGGTCCGACCCGTGGACCGTGCCGGAAGGCCTGCCCGGCTGCTGGATCTACAACCCGGGTAGCGACCTGAAGGTCACCCTTGATGTGGATGGCAACGGTACGGCGGAAGAGATCACTGTTCCGGGCGCCAGCCTCGGCCCGAAGGCCAAGCGTACGTACAAGGCCGTCACCCTCAGCGCCGACAAGCAGACCGAACGTTGGTATGCCAGCTTCTCTTACACCTGGTCCAAGCTGGAAGGCAACTATGAAGGCCTGGTCAAGAGCACCAACGGCCAGGATGACACCGGCACCACGTCGGACTTCGACTTCGCCGAGATCATGTATGGCTCGGACGGCTACCTGTTCAACGACCATCGCCACAGCATCAAGCTGTTTGGTGGTTACAAGTTCACCGACGAGTGGTCGGTCGGCGTGAACATCCTGGCGCAGTCCGGCGCACCGAAGAGCTGCCTCGGCGGCGGCTATGGCAGCTTCGACACCGAGTACGGCTACTCCGGCGTATTCCACAGCTGCGAGCTCAATGGCCGGGTTCCGGCAGACGACATCGCCAAGGTCGGCAGCGCCGGCCGCACGCCATGGCAGTTCACCGTCAGCCCGAACATCACCTATACGCCGAACTGGTTGGAAGGCCTGAGCCTGCAGGTGTCCGTGCTCAACGCCTTCAACAACATCAAGCCGGTGCAGGTGTACGAAACCAAGTACGGTCGCCCCAGCTCCGCTCCGACCATTCGCAACTACTACAACTACAACACGCCGAAGTACTTCAACGATCCGCGTGCCGTCCGCTTCCAGGTCCAGTACGACTGGTAAGCAGCTTCCTCTCCAGGAACGCTCCAACTTGCCGCCGGCCTTGCGCCGGCGGCTTTTTCTTTGCAGCTGTGATCAGAGCAGCGACGACAGGATCGGAATCGAAGCGCGCGGGCGCTTGCCCACTTCTTCGATCAGGCGCTGCGCGGCATGGCGGTAGGCCTGGGCCGGGACCGAATCGGGCTGCGCCACGGTGATCGGCGTACCAGCGTCGCCCTGCTCGCGGATGCCGATCTGCAGCGGCAGCGAACCCAGCAGCGGCACACCGTACTGCGCGGCCATGCGCTCGCCGCCGCCCTCGCCGAACAGGTGCTCGACGTGACCACAGTTGCTGCAGGTGTGCACCGCCATGTTCTCGACGATGCCCAGCACCGGCACCTCGACCTTCTCGAACATCTTCAGCGCCTTCTTCGCATCCAGCGTGGCGATGTCCTGCGGCGTGGTGACGATCACCGCACCGGCCAGCGGGATCTTCTGGGTCAGGGTCAGCTGGATGTCACCGGTACCCGGCGGCAGGTCGATCAGCAGGAAGTCCAGGTCGTCCCACAGGGTGTCGTTGAACAGCTGGGTCATCGCCGACGTGGCCATCGGCCCACGCCAGATCATCGGCGTGTCTTCCTCGATCAGGTAGCCGATCGACATCGTATCCACACCGAACGCACGCAGCGGCTCAATGCTCTTGTTGTCGGGGCTTTCCGGGCGGCCTGACAGGCCAAGCATGGCCGGCACGCTTGGGCCGTAGATGTCCGCATCAAGGACGCCCACGCGTGCACCGAGCTGCTGCAGCGCCACTGCCAGGTTCACCGACGTGGTGGATTTGCCGACACCGCCCTTGCCCGAGCCGACCGCAATGACATTGCGGATGCGGGCATGTGGCGTCAGTCCCTTCTGGACCTGGCTGGCATGGGGGCGACGGGGAGAACTGTTCACAACGGGCACCAGCGGTATCGGGGGGAATAACCCAACATCATACAAGCTGGACGTAGCCTGACTGAAATTCAGGATTGCTACAGATTCGTGCACAGGTTGTTAAGTTCATGTTACGTTCGCTAAGCACTGGTTTTGGGCTGCGTCGCTGTTTCACGGCACGCACGATGGCGCATGCGCAGTGCCGTATTCGTATTTGCTCTTTGAACGGAACTACATGAAAGACCTTCGCAATTCCGCACGTCGCAACACCCTCGCTGTCGCCTTGATCTCCGCCCTGGTCGCCGCCTCGCCGGCAATGGCCCAGGACAAGGCCACCAACCTGGACAAGATCACCGTCACCGGCTCGCTGATCCCGCAGACCCAGGTTGAGACCCAGACCCCGGTCATGACCATCAGCGCTGAAGCCATCCAGTCGCGCGGCTTCAACAGCGTCGCCGAAGTGCTGCAGCAGTCCTCGCTGACCACCGGCGGCATCCAGGGCGGCCAGACCTCCGCCTCGTTCACCCAGGGCGCTGAAGCCGCTGGCATGTTCGGCCTGAACCCGGGGTACACCAAGTACCTGATCAACGGCCGCCCGATGATGTCCTACCCGGCGCTGTACAACGGCGGCGACGCGTTCAACAACATCAGCGGCATTCCGATCGACATCGTCGAGCGCATCGAAGTCCTGCCGGGCGGCCAGTCCTCCCTGTACGGTTCGGACGCGATCGCCGGCGTGGTCAACATCATCCTGAAGGACCACATGGAAGGCGGCAGCCTGTCCGTGCGTGGCGGCACCACCACTGAAGGCGGCGGCAGCAGCTTCCGCATCAGCGGCGCCCACGGCTTCTCGGCACTGGACAACCGCTTCAATGCACTGGTCAACGTGCAGATCGAAAGCAGCAACCCGATCTGGGGCTACCAGCGCGACCTGACCAAGCAGAACAACACCCACGGCTACACCGCACAGCTGCCGTCGAACGACTTCGCCGTCATCGACGCCAAGACCAATGCGCTGTACATGATGGACCCGAGCAACTGCGCCAACGTCGCCGGCCAGTTCGATGGCACCACCGTGCTGGCCAACCGCCCGACCGGCCAGTCCTGCGGTTCGGTCTTCGGCGCCGGCTACAAGACCCTGAAGAACGGCAAGGACAGCGGCCAGTTCTACTCGTCGATGACCTTCGACGTGAACGACAACTTCCAGCTGTTCGCCGACGTGCTGTACAGCAAGGAAAAGACCGAATACACCTCGGGCTCGAACTACCTGTGGTGGGGCACCAAGAGCGGCATGGGCGGCTTCTACGACCAGGCGTCGGGCAAGCTGGTCAACCTGCAGCGCGCGTTCGCTCCGGAAGACATCGGCGGCGAAGGCTACAAGGGCATCCTGAACAACGACAAGAGCCGTGCTTACCAGGTCACCCTGGGCGGCAAGGGCGCGGTCGGCAACTGGGACTACAGCCTGAGCTTCACCCGCGGCGAATACCGCCTGGATGAAAGCAAATTCCAGCGCTTCGGCAATGCCATCAACAGCTACTTCGCCGACAAGGTGCTGGGCCCGCAGCTGGGCACCAAGGATGGCTTCGGCATCTACAACACCAACTGGGGCGCGTTCTACTCGCCGATCTCGCCGGAAGATTTCGCTGGCTTCACCGGCTACACCACCAACCATGCCCGCACCTGGCAGAACCTGGCACGTGCGCAGGTCACCAATGGCTCGCTGTTCTCGCTTCCGGGCGGTGATGCCGGCCTGGCCGTGGTCGTCGAAGGCGGCAGCGAAGGCTGGGACTACAGCCCGGACCAGCGCCTGCTGGACGGCGACGTGTGGGGCTCGTCGGCTGTTGCCGGCAACGGCCATCGCAGCAACTACGCGGTGACCAGCGAGCTGCGCATGCCGCTGCTGGAGTCGCTGACGGTGACCGCTTCCGGTCGCTATGACGCCTTCAAGATCGCCGACAACACCGTCGACAAGGCCACCTACAGCGTGGGCGTTGAGTTCCGTCCGATCGAAAGCCTGCTGTTCCGCGGCAAGTACGGCACCGCCTTCCGCGCGCCGACCCTGCCCGACGCCTTCCAGGGCCGCAGCGGCTACTACGCTGCCAACTCGACCGACTACTACCGTTGCGGCGAGCTGGGCTACACCCCGGGTAACACCGACGCCTGCCGCTACGCCGACAGCGTCTCGGTCTACTCCGAGCGTGCCGGCAACCCGGACCTGGAGCCGATCACCGCCGACGTCTGGAACGCGGGCATCGTCTGGGCGCCGATGGCGAACCTGTCGATCTCGGCCGACTACTACAACTGGAAGATCGAGAACGAAGTCGATACGGCCAGCACCGACCAGCTGCTGCTGGCTGAGTACTACTGCCGCAACGGCCTTCCGAACGGCTCCTCGGCCACCTGCCAGAACGTGACTGACTGGGTCACCCGTGACTCGGCCGGCAACCTGAGCTCGCTGTACACCCCGAAGATGAACGTGGCCCGCCAGAACCTGCAGGCCGTGACCGTCGGCTTCAAGTACCTGCAGGACATCGGCCGCTTCGGTTCGCTGCAGTTCTCGGGCAACTACACCAACATGCTGAAGCGTGAAGTGCAGGCGCAGCCGGGTGAGGACTTCCAGGACCTGCTGGGCAACCCGAAGTCGATGTGGAACTACGACAGCTACGCCAAGGTCCGTTCCGACGCGTCGGTGGCCTGGTCGCTGGACAAGTGGACCACCACGCTGTACGCGAACTACATCGGCCACACCCCGAACTACCTGGCAGGCCTGAACGGCTACGAGTACACCCACGCCGCGTCGGGCTACAAGGCAGGCAAGTGGGCTTCGTACACCACGTACAACCTGAGCGTGAACTACCGCGCGCAGGATGACCTGACCCTGTCGCTGATGGTCAACAACGTGTTCAACAAGATGCCCGAGCAGCAGGCCCACAGCTACCAGGGCACCTCCGGCACGCCGTTCAACAACTACCTGTACAACGTCTACGGCCGCACCGTGTACGTGCAGGCCAAGTACGACTTCGGCAAGTAATCCCGTCGTTTTCCGGACTTAGTGTCTGGACCAGGCCCCGCTTCGGCGGGGCCTTTTTTTTTGACAATGAACAACCCGGAAAATAATCGAATAAATGTCTCGATTATTAATACGATCATTTGATCGACATTCATTCCGCCACACTCGGCAAAACCAGACAGTATCTGCAAGTTGTTGTTTTAAAAGAGAACAGGACGGAATTGTGACGAAGCCCGTCAAGCTTGGTTACAAATCGGTGCATTTCAAATTAAGCGCATGTTAGGTTTCAGCGACCGCGCGCGGCATGACCTGTTGACGCGGCCGAACAGAAACCGAGCCCCTGGAAGGGAAACGCGTTATTACGATCACACGGAGTAATCGCATGTCTCGCAGTCGCTTCTTGTTCTCACGCCACCCGCTCACCAGTGCCGTGCTCAGCGGCTTGTTCCTTGCCAGCGTCAGCACTGTCGCGCTCGCTCAGGAAAGCAAGAGCGCGGCCACCAACCTTGACCGCGTCACGGTCACCGGGTCGCTGATTCCGCAGACGCAGATCGAAAACCAGACGCCGGTGCTGACCATCAGTGCTGAGGCGATCCAGGCGCGCGGCTTCTCCAGCGTTGCCGAAGTGCTGCAGCAGTCCTCGCTGACCACCGGCGGCCTGCAGGGCGGCCAGACCTCCGCGTCGTTCACCCAGGGCGCCGAAGCGGCCGGCATGTTCGGCCTGAATCCGGGCTACACCAAGTACCTGATCAACGGCCGCCCGATGCTGTCCTACCCGGCGCTGTACAACGGCAGCGACGCGTTCAACAACATCAGTGGCATTCCGATCGACATCGTCGACCGCATCGAAGTCCTGCCTGGCGGTCAGTCGTCGCTCTACGGTTCGGACGCGATCGCCGGCGTGGTCAACATCATCCTCAAGGAACGCATGGACGGCGGCACCCTGAACGTGCGTGGCGGCGCGTACTCGGATGGCGGCGGCGCCAGCTTCCGCGTGAGCGCGGCCAACGGCTTCAACAGCCGCGACGACCGCTTCCGCGCACTGGTCAACGTGCAGTACGAAAAAACCAACCCGATCTGGGGCTACCAGCGCGACATCACCACGCAGAACAATCCCCGGGGCTACACCCGCCAGCTCCCCTCGAACGACTTCCTGGTCTTCGATGCGGAAACCGACGACTTCCTGATGATGGACCCGAACAACTGCGCCGGCGTTGCCGGCCAGTTCGACGGCACCACCATCCTCGGTACACGCCGCGCTGGACAATCTTGCGGCTCCGCGTTCGGCGCGGGTTACAAGACGATCAAGAACAGCAAGGAAAGCAGCCAGTTCTATTCGTCGCTGACCTACGATGTGAATGACAACCTGCAGCTGTTCGGCGATGTCCTCTACAGCTACGAAACCGTCAAGTACAACACCGGTGCCGGCTACAACTACTGGGGCACGGATATCAGCATGGGTCCGTTCTTCGATCAGTCCAGCGGTCGCTATCTGGGCCTGCAGCGCGTGTTCGCCCCCGAAGACATCGGCGGCGGTGGCTACCGCGACATCATGAATACCGACCGCAGCAAGTCCTATCAGGTCACGTTCGGCGCACGCGGTTCGATCGGCAGCAACTGGGATTACGAGGCCAGCATCACACGCGGCGAGTACAAGCTCAATGAGCGCGGTTATGCGCGCTGGAACGATCCGATCAACAACTGGTTCGCCGACAACGTGCTGGGTCCGGTGCTGGGCGAGACCGATGATGGCTACAACATCTACAACCCGAACTGGGGCGCCTTCTATTCCAGACTGCCAGACGGGGCGTTCCAGAGCTTCACCGGTTTCACCACCAGCCGCAGCCGCACCTGGCAGACCCAGACCCGGGCCCAGCTCACCAACAGTTCGCTGTTCAAGCTGCCCGGTGGTGATGCCGGCTTTGCGGCAGTCGTCGAGGGCGGCAGTGAAGGCTGGGACTACACCCCGGATGTACGCCTGACCGACGGCACCGTGTTCGGAACCACCTCCGTGGCCGGCAATGGCCACCGCAGCAACTATGCGGTGACCGGCGAACTGCGCCTGCCACTGCACGACATGCTGACGGTGACGGCCTCGGGTCGGTACGACAACTTCAAGATCGCCGGCAATACCGTTGACAAGCCCACTTACAGTATCGGCGTCGAGTTCCGGCCCTTCGAAAGCCTGCTGGTCCGCGGCAAGTACGGCACCGCGTTCCGAGCACCGTCCCTGCCCGATGCCTTCCAGGGCAAGAGCGGCTATTACGCCAATGGCTCCAAGGACTACTACCGCTGCGGCCAGCTCGGTTTCGATCCGTCCAACACGGTGGACTGCCGCTATGGCAGCGTGTCGGTGTTCGGCACGCAGTCGGGCAATCCGTCACTGAAGCCGATCACTGCCGATGTGTGGAACGCCGGCCTGGTGTGGGCGCCGATCAACAATCTGTCGGTATCGCTGGACTACTACAACTGGAAGATCAAGAACGAGGTCAACACCCTCAGTTCCGACCAGTTGCTGCTGGCGGAGTATTACTGCCGCAACGGTCTGACCAACACCGCAGGCGCCACCTGTGACGAGGTGGCCAACTGGGTCACCCGTGACGCCACCGGCGCCCTGGAGGAGATCTACACGCCGAAGCTGAACGTGGCGCGCCAGAACCTCGAGGCGCTCACCGCGAGCTTCAAGTACGTGCAGGACATCGGCCGCTTCGGCTCCCTGCAGTTCGCCAGCAACTACACCAACATGCTCAAGCGCGAACTGCAGCCGCAGCTCAATGATCCGTTCCTGGACCTGCTGGGCAACCCGTACGCGATGTGGGTGTATGACTCCTACGCCAAGGTCCGCGCCGATGGCTCGATCGGCTGGGCGTTGGACAAGTTCACCACCACCCTGTACTTCAACTACATCGGCCGCACGCCGAACTACATGTCCTACCTGGGTCGCGGCTACGACTTTGTCGACCCGACGTCCGGCTACAAGGCCGGCAAGTGGGGCTCGTACACCACCTACAACCTGAGCGTGAGCTATCGCGCGATGGACAACCTGACGTTCTCGCTGATGGTCAACAACCTGTTCAACAAGGTGCCGGACAACCAGCAGCACTCCTATGCCGGCAACATCGACGTGCCGTACAACAACTCCCTGTACAACGCCTACGGACGGGCGATCTATGTGCAGGCGCAGTACGACTTCGGCAGGAAGTAAGCCCCTCCCTGCTGGACGCCCCGCCCAGGCGGGGGCGTTCCTGCAGAACACCAGGACCCCGCTTCGGCGGGGTCTTTTTTGCCCGATTCCGGCCAAAACGCTGAAATGGATTTTCAATCTTTACTTTCTTGCAACAACCCCCTGAAAAGTCGCGGAATGAAACCTTGCCGACCTGGCTCGACACCCAAGGCCGTTGGATCTGAAAGGAATGGGCAATCACGTTGATCCGCAGTCAGGCGGCACTGCCGGCAACATGAGGCACGCTCTGAGCCCAGCGGAAGTTGGCGACATTGGTGCGCAGCACAACTACGTTCAAAAGCCGTTCGAACGGCCTACCGATCTCCCGTCCGAGCATTGATCGCCTGATGAATCCAATGCCCCGCGGACGGGTTGCTTCGCCGCCTCGTGCAATCTTGAGGTGATGCTGCAAGGCGACCTGGCCGGGCCGGCTGCAGGCGGTGGGACGTCCCACGTTGCAGGACGGTCGTCACCCCCTGACCCGCCGGCCTGCTGCAGCTGAACGCACCGTACAGGCATGTCGGGCACAGAGACCCTCGGGTCCCCCGCGCATGTCTCCCCGCGCAAAGCCAACCGCCACTTTGCGCAAAGTTGACCTTAACAGCCCATTCAGCATCCATTGGAAGATCTCGATGCCACGATTACAACTGATACCAAGTCGCTGTATTTGTTGCACTTTTATGTAGCCAACTGATGCGGAATGTGTCAGCTCTCCCAGCAAATGGCCAATTTGCGTTAAGACCATGTTAGGTTCGCGTCAAGTCAGGACGACATCTGAACATCAACATAACAACTGCACGGAAGCGAAAGAATTCTGTCCACTAGGGGGATCCACTCGATGACGTACAACCGCACTCCCGGCCGCCACCCGCTGACCAACGCCCTGCTGGTCGGTCTGATGATGGCCGCTGCCGGCCCGGCCCTGGCCCAGGAAGCCAGCTCAGGTTCCAACCCGATCGACCTCGATCGCGTCAGCGTGACCGGCTCGCGCATTGCGCGTACCGGCTTCGTGACCCCCTCCCCGGTTACGGCCATCACCGCCGAGGAAATCCGTGCCACCGGTGCGAACAACATCGGCGACCTGATGACCCGCCTGCCGGCGCTGACCCCGACCTATACCCTGGGCAACTCGACCCGCTTCATCGGCACCGCCGGTGTGGGTCTGATGGACCTGCGTGGCATGGGCACCTCCCGCACCCTGGTACTGGTCAATGGCCGCCGTCACGTCGGCGCAACCTCCGGCTCCTCCGCCGTGGACGTCAACACCATTCCGGTGGAATGGATCGAGCGCGTGGAAGTGATCACCGGTGGTGCATCGGCGGTGTATGGCGCCGACGCTGTGGCTGGCGTGGTCAACTTCATCATGAAGAAGTCCTTCGACGGGGCTGAAGTACGCGGTCAGACCGGCATGGCCAGCGAAGGCGGCTTCAACCGTTCCTTCATCAGTGCCTCGGCCGGCACCGACTTCGCCGGTGGCCGCGGCAACGCCGCTGTCGCCCTTGAATACAGCAAGCAGGACCGCTTCGTCCGCACCGACCGCGCCATCGGCAACGAGTTCCTGGTGTCGGTGCGCAACCCGAACTACGACAGCAGCAAGCCGTCCAGCGAAAGCAACCCGGAAACCGTGCTGGCAGGCCCGGGCGGCAACCACTCGATCTCCTTCGGCGGTACCTTCAACATTGGTACCTTCAACCCGAACAATCCGGCTACCTGGGGCAACCGCTACCAGTTCAACCCGGATGGCACCTTCCGCAAGCAGCGCTACGACGGCACCGTGGTCAGCGCAACCAGTTGCGTGAACTGTGATTTCGCCGACCTTAACTCGGTTGCCGACCTGCAGCCGAAGTTCGACCGCAAGAGCATCAACACGGTCGTCAACTTCGACCTGACCGACAACCACCGCCTGTACTTCGAGGGCAAGTACACCGAAACGGTGTCCGACTTCCTGGCACAGCCGTCGTTCGACCAGACCCTGCGCATCCAGCGCGATAACGCCTACGTGTCGCCGGAACTGCGCGCACTGATGACCAGCGCCGGCCTGAGCCAGCTGACCCTGAGCCGCTTCAACGTCGACGCCGGCCAGCGTGGTGAGCACGTGGAGCGCAACACCCAGCGCTTCGTGCTGGGCATTGAAGGCAACCTGACCGAGAACTGGACCTACGACGTTTACGGCAATTGGGGCCAGAGCGAAGTCAAGCGCTGGAACCTCAACAACCGCATCAACGAGCGTTGGCAGGCCGGCCTGGATACCGTGGTCAACCCGGCCAATGGCGAGATCGTCTGCCGCACCACGCTGAACCCGAACGCGACCAATCCCAACAACGGCAACCGCGTGTACTCGCAGTTCGCCCGCGAAGGCTGCGTGCCGTTCTCGGTGTTCGGCAACGGAGCTGTGACCCAGGCCGCGCGTGACTGGATGAACGTCAATTCGTTCAACTACTCGCGCCTGCAGCAGTCGGTGTTCAGCGCGTCGCTGGCCAACGGCTCGCTCTTCAGCCTGCCGGCCGGTGACGTCGGCGTGGCCGGTGGTGTCGAATACCGCCGCGAAAAGAGCCGCGAAATCACCGATCCGCTGGCCGCGCAGGGCCTGACCTTCCTCAACGCCATTCCCAACCGCATGGGCAAGTACGACGTGCGCGAGGCCTTCGTTGAAACCACCGTGCCGCTGCTGGCCGACATCCCGGGCATCTACAACCTGACCCTGGACGCCGCAGGCCGCTGGTCGGACTACAGCAGCATCGGCAAGACCACCACCTGGAAGGTGGGCCTGGACTGGACCATCATCCCGTCGCTGCGTGCCCGCGGCACCCTGTCGCAGGCGGTGCGCGCACCGAGCATCGGTGAGCTGTACAACCCGCAGAGCGAAAACTTCGCCACGGTCAACGACCCCTGCAACTACCTGGCCACCAACCCGAACCGCCCGAACACCGCGGCGGACCCGGCACTGCGCCAGGCCAACTGCTCGGCGCTGGGCGTGCCGGTCGGCTGGGTCGACACCTACACTGCCACCCGCCCGGGCGTCAGCGGCGGCAATCCGGACCTGAAGCCGGAACGCGCACGCAGCTTCACCTATGGCCTGGTCTGGCAGCCTGATTTCCTGCAGGGCTTCGGCATGTCCGTCGACTACTGGTGGATCAGTCTGAAGGACGCCATTGGTGCGGTGACCGCGCAGACCAATGCAACCCGTTGCGTGGATTCGCCGGGGGGGATCAACAACAGCTTCTGCGGCTTCATCGAACGCGCACCGGTGGGCGGCAAGACCGATGCTGGCGGCCGCACCTTCCCGGAATACTCGATCAGCCGCTGGGTTGCGCTGAACGAAAACCTGGCCCGCTCGCGTCGCGTCGGCGTCGATCTGGAAATGGACTACCGCTTCAAGCTGGCCGAGGGTGACACCGTCATCCGCCTGGTGGGCACCCGTCTGCTGCAGTCGCGCGAGTGGGCCTTCCAGGCCTTCCCGAACGAGTACGACGAGAACGTCACCTGGGTGACCGATCCGCGCTGGCGTGGCCAGTTGCAGACCAAGTACTCGCTGGGCCAGTGGCGCGCGTCGTGGGACATGACCTACGTCGGCCCGAACCTGCGTGTGCAGCCGAAGAGCTACCAGGCCAACCCGGGACAGACCAGTCCGATCCGCAACGGCTCGTACACGTACCACAACTTCCAGTTCGGCTACCGCTTCCCGGGTGACAAGATCGACGTCTACCTGGGCATCGACAACGCCTTCGACAAGGACCCGCCGGTGAACTACTTCGGCTCCGATGTCGGTTCAGCGATGTACGACAACATCGGCCGTTACATGTATATGGGCGCCACCTACAAGTTCTGATCCATCCAGAACCGCAGCACCCCGACAGGCCCGGCTTTTGCCGGGTCTGTCTTTTTCCGGCCGCGGCCCTGCCCCCTTGCGCCCGGCCATGACCTTCGACACCCTTGCAGGTCAGGCTGGCGGCGTATCGTTCGGCCCACGGCCGTCCTGCGGCCCTTCCCTGACTCACTCGGCCTGGAGGCCATTCAAGTGACCCGTAATCCCAAGATCGTGCTGCTGACCCTGGCCGTTTCGGCCGTATTGGTTGGCTGCGGCAAGACTGAAGCCCCGGCCAAGGACGCCACCGCCTCCACGCCGGCTGCGGCCGAAGCCACCCACTACACGCTGGACGAGAGCAAGCTGCCGGCCTACAACGCTTTCCAGCCCAGCGATCTGGATGCCAGCAAGGACGCCTGTGGCGCCTTCGGCGACTACGTGAACAGCAAGTGGCTGGCCGCCAATGAAATTCCGGGCGACCGCACCAGCTGGGGTGCCTTCACCATCCTCGACGAGCGCTCGGTGGCCGTACAGCACCAGCTGGCCGAGCAGGTCGCGCAGGTGAAGAACCCGAACCACATCGAGAAGATCGTCGGCGACCTGTGGGCCACCGGCATGGACGAAGCCAAGATCAACGCGCAGGGCATCGAGCCGTTGAAGGCCGACCTGACCGCGATCGACGGCCTGCAGGACAAGGCGGCCATCGCCAACTACCTGCGCAGCAGCGCCGCCAAGGGCGACAACGTCCTGTTCGGCTTCGGCGCCGAGGCCGACTTCAAGAACTCGGCCGTGAACATGGCCTACGCCAGCCAGGGCGGCCTGGGCCTGCCGGACACCACCTATTACACCGACGCCAAGAATGCCGACAAGCTGAAGGCCTACCAGGCGCACGTCGCCAAGGTGCTGGAGCTGTCCGGCGTCGCTGCAGCCGATGCAGCCAAGCAGGCCGAGGACGTGGTGAAGTTCGAGACCCGCCTGGCCAAGGCCTCCAAGTCGCGCGTGGAGCTGTCGCGCAACGTCGAGCTGTTCTACAACCCGGTCACCCTGGCCGACGCCGACAAGCTGACCCCGAACTTCAGCTGGACCGAGTTCTTCAAGTCGCAGGGCGTGGCCGCGCCGGAGAAGTTCTCGCTGGCCATGCCGGCTTTCCATGAGGAAGTAAGCAAGGCGCTTGGCGACACCGATCCGTCGGTGTGGCGCGCCTACCTGCGCTTCCACACCGTGGACAGCGCCTCGCCGTACCTGGCTGACGCCTTCGTGCAGGAGAACTACGAGTTCTACGGCAAGACCCTCAACGGCCAGAAGGAACAGAAGCCGCGCTGGAAGCGCGTGCTGGGCACCATCGAGAACGATGCCGGCGAAGCCTTCGGCCAGCTGTACGTGAAGGTTGCCTTCTCGCCGGAAGCCAAGGCGAAGATGGAAGAGCTGGTGAAGAACCTGGCCGCCTCGCTGAAGGAACGCATCCAGGGCCTGAGCTGGATGGGCGAGGAAACCAAGGCCAAGGCCATCGCCAAGTGGGAAACCTTCACCCCGAAGATCGGTTACCCGGACAAGTGGCGTGACTGGGCGGGCCTGCAGACCCAGCGCGACAGCTATCTGGGCAATGTGCGCGCGGCCAGTGAGTTCAACTACAAGTTCAACCTGTCCAAGATCGGCAAGCCGGTGGACAAGACCGAGTGGGGCATGACCCCGCAGACGGTCAACGCCTACTACAACCCGCTGCAAAACGAGATCGTGTTCCCGGCCGCCATCCTGCAGCCGCCGTTCTTCGATCCGAAGGCCGACGACGCGCTGAACTACGGCGGCATCGGTGCGGTGATCGGTCATGAGATGACCCACGGCTACGATGACCAGGGTGCGCGCTTCGGGCCGACCGGCAACATGGAAGACTGGTGGACCCCGGCCGACAAGAAGAACTTCGAAGGCCTGACCGGCAAGCTGGTCAAGCAGTTCGACCAGTACAAGGTCGACGGCCAGGCGGTGAACGGCCACCTGACCCTGGGCGAGAACATCGCCGACCTGGGCGGCCTGGCCACCGCCTACGACGCGCTGCAGAAGGCCTCCGCCGGCAAGGAAGATGCAAAGGTCGATGGCTTCACCCGCGACCAGCGCTTCTTCTTCAACTGGGCCACCGTGTGGCGCACCAAGTACACCCCGGAAAACGCCAAGGTCCGCCTGGCCACCGACCCGCATGCCCCGGCGCAGTTCCGCGCCATGGGTGCGCCGTCGAACCTGCCGACTTTTGCCGCGGCCTTCCAGTGCAAGGCCGGTTCGCCGATGGCCCGCACCGGCGAGCAGCAGGTGGTGATCTGGTAAGCCACGGCTGACGCTGCGGCAGACCTGCAGAGGCCCGGGAATTCCCGGGCCTTTGTTTTTGGCGGCGCCCTGCGAGCGCGGCGTGATGCGTGCATGCCGCGTCGATGCGCGGCTTGCTATAGTGCGCGCGCCCTCAATCCATCACGGATTCGTTCCACATGCCCAACTTCCGTCCGCTTGCCATCGCCCTGGGCATCAGCCTGGCGACCCTGGTCCCGACCCACGATGCGTTCGCCGCCGCCAAGAAGAAGGCCGCACGCGCTCCGGCCGTCAGTGCCCAGTGCAGCGACTTCTATGACGCTACCAACGCAGGCTGGCTGAAGGCCAATCCGGTGCCGCAGACCGGCGCCACCACCGCGCTGGGCCAGCTGGTCGACCGCAGCCGCCAGCAGCAGCGTGAACTGCTCGACGCCGCGATGAAATCGCCGCAGGGCAACGTGCAGAAACTGCTGGGCGACTTCTGGGCCAGTGGCCTGGACGAAGCCGCCGTGGAAGCGGACGGTTCCAACCCGATCGCCCCGCTGCTGACCCGCATCAACGCCATCAAGAAGGCCAAGGATGTGCCGGCATCGATCGCCGCGCTGCACCAGGTCGGCATCCCGGTGGCCTTCAACTTCGGCCCCGACGTCGATCTGAAGGCGCTGGACCGTCACATCGGCTACTTCATGCAGGGCGGCATGGGCCTGCCGGACCCGGCGTTCTATACCCGCACCGACGCCGACACCGTAGCCCTGATGGGCCGCTACCGCGCCTACGTCAAGCAGATCCTGGCGCTGACCGGCACCCCGGCCGCCAAGCTGGATGCCGAGTCGCAGGCGGTGATCGCGCTGGAAACCGAGCTGGCGCGCAATGCGCAGTCGCTGGCCGGCATCAACAACCCGTTCAACAACTACGCGCCGATCTCCACCAAGGAGCTCAACAGCCGTTACCGAAATCTGCAGCTGGATGCGTTCCTGAAGGCACAGGGCGTGGATGACGACCTGGTCTCGCTGGCCGACCCGGGCCTGTTCAAGCAGCTCGACGGCATGGTCACCAAGCTCAAGCCGGACCAGTGGAAGGCCTACCTGCGCTGGCGCGTGGGCGACTCGATGGCGCCGTACCTGTCCAAGGCCTATCGCGACGCCGAGTTTGAATTCCGTGGCCGCGTGCTGCGTGGCGAGACCCTGCCGCCGCAGCGTTGGGAAGACGTGCTCGATGCGATCAACGTGGCCGCTGGCCCGATGGTCGGCCGCGAATACGCCGCCCGCTACCTGTCGGCCGAAGACCGTCGCCAGGCGGCGTGGATCGTCGACAAGGTGCGCGAAGTGCAGATCGAAGCGGTCAAGAACAGCAGCTGGATGAGTGCCGAGGCCAAGACCGAAGCGCAGGCCAAGCTGGCCGCGCTGAAGATCGAGATCGGCACCCCGCTGCGCGACCTCGACTACAGCGTGCAGCCGATGGGTCGTGGCTCGTTCGGCGGCAACATGCTGATTGCTTCAACCTGGCGCCATCGCGAGGAAATGAAGCGCATCGGCAAGGGCAACGCCGACCGCCGTTGGGACGTGCTGCCGCAGCAGCCTTCGCTGGCCTACGATCTGGCCCAGAACCGCCTGATCGTCACCGCCGCGATCCTGCAGGGGCCGGTGTTCAACGCCAAGGCTGACGCCGCCGACAAGTTCGGCAGCTTCGGTGGCCTGGTCGGCCATGAGCTGACCCGTGCGATCGACGCCAAGGGTGCGCTGGTCGACGCCAAGGGCGAGCTGCGCAGCTGGTGGACCCCGGCCGACAAGACCGCCTGGACCCTGCTCGGCAACCGCGTGGCTGCGCAGTACGGCGCCTACGACTTCCCGGGCGTGAAGGGTGCCAAGGTCAACGGCACGCTTACCCAGGAAGAGAATCTGGCCGACATCGCCGGTCTGGAACTGGCCTGGGCGGCCTACACCGCACAGGAACCGAAGGCCAAGCAGACCCAGCAGCAGGGCTTCTTCCGCGCCTGGTCGGCGCTGTGGGCGCAGCAGCTGTCTCCGAACGAGGCCGTGCGCCGCCTGACCGCCGACATCCGTGCACCGGGCCTGTGGCGCAGCAATGGCACGCTGGCCAACCTGCCGGCCTTCGGTGCCACCTTCAGCTGCAAGGCCGGCCAGCCGATGCAGCGCAGCGAAGCCGAGCAGATCAAGGTCTGGCGCTGAACCAGCTGCCACACGGTAATGCAGAGGGCGCCTTCGGGCGCCCTTTTTTTTTGCGGGTGCAGCACGATCCCGGGTTAACACCGGGCGTGCTATCGCTGCAGCTTCGTCCAACGCGGAGCCCCGACATGGCACACAAGAACACCATCTGTGTCTGGTACGACAACGGCGCGCTCGAGGCCGCCACCTTCTATGCCAGCATCCTGCCCGACAGCGCGGTGACCGCCGTGCATCACGCACCGGGCGACTACCCCGACGGCAAGGAAGGCAACGTACTGACCGTCGAATTCACTGTCTGCGGCATCCCCTGCGTCGGTCTCAATGGTGGGCCTGCGTTCAAGCACAGCGAAGCGTTTTCCTTCCAGATCCAGACCGAGGACCAGGCTGAGACCGACCGTCTGTGGAACGCCATCGTCGGCAACGGTGGCCAGGAGAGCCAATGCGGCTGGTGCAAGGATCGCTGGGGCATCTCCTGGCAGATCAGTCCGCGCATGCTCATCGAAGCGGTGACCAGCAAGGACAAGGCATTGGCCAAGCGCGCCTTCAACGCGATGATGCCGATGAAGAAGATCGACATCGCGACCATCGAAGCGGCAATCAAAAAAGGGGACGGAGGGGATTAAGTCGTTTCTCCCCCTGCGCTCAGATGCAGATTGCGACTTGATCCCCTCCGTCCCCTTTTTCCAGAGGTGCTGATGACCTGGGATGCGATCGTCGTTGGCGGTAGCCACAACGGCCTGGTCTGCGCGGCCTACCTGGCGCGTGCCGGAAAGAAGGTGCTGGTGCTGGAACGTCGTGGCGTTCTCGGCGGCGCCGCAGTCACCGAGGAGTTCCATCCCGGCTTCCGCAACTCGGTCGCGTCGTACACGGTCTCGCTGCTGCAGCCGAAAGTGATCGACGATCTGCAGCTGCATGCGCATGGGCTGCGCATCGTCGCGCGTCCGGCCAACAACTTCCTGCCATTGCCGGACGGCCGCCACCTGTTGTCGGCGCCTGGCCGCACCCAGGCCGAAGTCGCCAAGTTCTCCGAGCGGGACGCACAGCGCCTGCCCGCGTACGAAGCACGCCTGGAGATCTTCGCCGACGTGCTGCGCGCATGGGCCCTGCGTGCGCCGCCGGACCTGGGCGTAGCAGGCGGTTGGCGTACCCTGCCTGCCCTCTGGCAGATGGGCCGTCTCGGTCGTGAACTGGCCACGCTTGATGCCTCCCTGCGGCAGGAGCTGCTGGACCTGTTCACGCTGTCGGCGGCGGAGTACCTGGACCGCTGGTTCGAGAGCGGACCGATCAAGGCGCTGTTCGGATTCGATGGCATCGTCGGCAACTATGCCAGTCCATACACGCCGGGCAGTGCCTATGTGTTGCTGCATCACGTGTTCGGCCAGTGCAATGGCGTGAAAGGTGCGTGGGGCCACGCGATCGGCGGCATGGGCGCGATCAGCCAGGCCATCGCCGCCGCTGCACGCGAGGCCGGTGCGGAGCTGCGCATGGAGGCCTGTGTGCAGCGCGTGTTGATCGAGCAGAGTCGCGCAGTGGGCGTGGAACTGGCTGATGGCGAAGTTCTGCGCGCACGTGCGGTGATCGCCAACGTCAATCCAAAGCTGCTGTACGAACAATTGCTGGAACCGTCGCAGGTGCCCGCTGCCACACGCGAACGCATGGCGAACTGGCGCTGCGGTTCGGGCACGTTCCGGATGAACGTGGCGCTGTCTCGGCTGCCGGATTTCAGCGCCCTGCCCGGCCGAGGCGATCACCTCAGCGCCGGCATCATCATGGCACCCAGCCTGGACTACATGGATCGCGCCTGGCTGGACGCCCGCCGCGATGGCTGGTCACGCGAACCGATCGTGGAAATGCTGATTCCCAGCACGCTGGACGATTCCCTGGCCCCTCCCGGACAGCATGTGGCCAGTCTGTTCTGCCAGCACGTGGCACCGGTGTTGCCTGGGGGCCGCCATTGGGATGATCACCGGGAAACCGTGGCTGACCTGATGATCGCTACCGTCGAACGCTATGCGCCCGGCTTCGCTGACAGCATCCTCGGTCGGCAGGCGTTGTCGCCGCTGGATCTGGAGCGCACCTTCGGCTTGGTCGGTGGCGACATCTTCCACGGCGCGCTGAGTGCCAACCAGTTGTTCTCGGCGCGGCCGATGGTCGGCCAGGCTGGCTATCGCGGCGCCCTGCCGGGGTTGTATCTGTGTGGGTCGGGTACCCATCCCGGTGGTGGCGTCACCGGTGCGCCGGGGCACAATGCCGCGCAGGTGGTGTTGCGGGATCTGTGAAGGTGTGCCGACCAACGGTCGGCACCCACCTGCATGGGAGAAGGTGTGCCAACCAAGGTTGGCACCTACAGCATCAAATGATCCTTCGGATCATTTGATGCTGCGCAGATGGTTCGGGCGCTTCGGTGGGCCCGGCGGGCGGCGCTTGTTGAACGGCGGCTGCCCGCGCCAGTAACGGATCAGCAACCAGCCGAACAGCATGCCGCCGAGGTGCGCAAAATGGGCCACGCCCGGCTGCCAGCCGGTCATGCCCAGGACCAGCTCACCCACGCCAAACAAGATCACGAAGGTCCGCGCCTTCATCGGAATCGGCGGGAACAGCAGCATCACCCGCTGGTTCGGGAACAGCATGCCGTAGGCCAGCAGCAGGCCGAACACGCCGCCGGAGGCGCCCAGCACCGTGGCAGGGTTTTCCAGCAGCGTACCCACCAGCAATTGACAGACGCCGGCACCGGCCACGCACACCAGGTAATAGAGCAGGAAGCGCTTCTCGCCCCAGGTCTGCTCCAGCGGCGCGCCGAACATGAAGACGGCCAGCATGTTGAAGAACAGATGCCCGAAGCTGCCATGCAGGAAGCCATAGGTCAGCAGCTGCCACGGCTGGAAGTTGCCCCCCGGCGAGAACGCATCGAAGCCCTGCTGCAGTGGTTGCAGCATGAACGGCTCGAAGGTCTGCATGCCGAGCAGGAACGGCTGCTGCAGCAGGAACAGGATCGCATTGGCGATCAGCAGGGCCTTGGTGACGGTTGGCAGTCGCGGGAACATGGGAGCACCGGCATGGAACGGCCTCCATCATAGCCGCAGCACCGTGTCTTGTTGGCGACCCTCAGGTCCGGCCTGTTCAGTCGCCAGCGGTGCTCAGCCCGGGCCCCACACGGCAGCATCCAGCGCCGCCGCCGGATCGGTCGCCGGCATCCGGACCCGGCCGTTCTCCACCCGCACGCCCTCGGCACGCAGCCGCTGTGACTGCTCGCGCCAGCCGGCCGACCCTTCCTCCATGGCGATGCGCCCATCCGAGCGCAGCACGCGGTGCCAGGGCAGGTCCGGGTCATCGTTCTGGCCGAGGATGCGAGCGGTCAGGCGCGCACGCCCGGGCAAGCCTGCGCGCATCGCCACCTGCCCATAGCCCATCACCTGCCCCGCCGGGATCGCGCGGATCACCGCCAGGATGCGCGCACGCGCCTGCTCCGGCGTCAGCGCCGCAGACGGGTCACCAGCAGAACGCCGATCAGCACCAGCACGGTGCCGGCGATCTGCGCCGGCCCCATCGGTTCGTCGAGCAGCCATAGGCTCATCACGATCGTGGAAACAGGGCCCAGCATACCGACCTGCGCGGCCAGCGACGAACCCACGCGCTGCACCGCCAGCATGATCGCCAGCACCGGCAGCACCGTGCACACGGTGGCATTGACCAGCGACAGCCACTGCACCGGCGCCGGTGCCTGCCATAGCAACGGCAGCGGATGGGTCACCGCGAAATGCAGCAGCACCAGCACGCTGGCCACGCAGCTGGCGTAGGCGGTCAGCCGCACCGCACCGATGCGCGCAACTACCTGCCCACTGCCAAACAGGTACAGCGCGTAGCTGAGCGCACTGCCCAGCACCAGCAGGCTGCCGACGATGATCTGCCCGCCCTCGCGCTGCAGATCGTGGCCGAAGGCGAGCAGCACGCCGAGGTAACTCAGCACCAGCGCGCCGATCTGCCACCGGCCCGGCCGCTGGCGCGCCAGCAGCACGTTGATCAGCAGCACCAGGGTCGGGTTCAAGTAAAGAATCAGGCGCTCCAGAGTCACGCTGATGTACTGCAGTCCCTGGAAGTCGAGCAGGCTGGACAGGTAGTAGCCGGTGAAGCCCAGCCACAGCACGCGGGCGCGGTCGGCCCAGGACAGCGGCGTGGCCCGGCGTGCAGCCCACACTGCCATCACTACGAACAGCGGCAGCGCCATCAGCATGCGCAGGGCGAGCAGCGTGGTGGCATCCACGCCGTGACGCAGGCCGAGCTTGACGATGATGGCCTTGCCGGAGGCGGCGATGGCGCCGATCGCGGCCAGGCCGATACCCCCCAGCGCGATGCGCGGGGAAGCGGTGGCGATACGGGAAGCGGGGCTGGACATCAGGACGACGGCGGGCCGCATGGAGCGGCCCGGAAACGCATTGGGAGGCGCCCAGTATCGCATGGGGGCGCCAGGTGCCCTGTAGAGCCGAGCCTGCGCTCGGCTGCACCATGTCTGCACGGAATGCAGCCGAGCATAGGCTCGGCTCTACAACTGCGGGCTCAGCGCATCAGCACCACTTCCTCGGCCGAGGTCGGGTGGATCGCCACGGTGTCGTCGAACTGGGCCTTGGTCGCGCCCATCTTCACCGCCACTGCGAAACCCTGCAGGATCTCGTCGGCCGCTTCGCCCAGCAGGTGGATGCCCACCACCCGTTCTTCCGGACCGGCACAGACCATCTTGAACAGGCTGCGCTGGGTACCGTTGGCCAGCGCCTGCAGCATCGGACGGAAGCGGCTGTGGTAGACGCTCACCTGGTCGAAACGTGCACGCGCGTCTTCCTCGCTCATGCCCACAGCGCCCAGCGGCGGATGCGAGAACACCACGCTGGCCACGTTCTCGTAATCCATCTTCGACTCCGGGCGCCCCCCGAACAGGCGGTCCATCAGCCGCCGCGAAGCCGCCACCGCCACCGGGGTCAGGCCCACCTTGCCAGCGATGTCACCCACCGCATGCACGCTCGGCACAGAGGTGGTCTGCCATTCATCCACCTGCACCTGCTGGTGTTCGCCGATGCCGATACCGAGCGCTTCCAGGCCCAGATCACGACTGTTTCCACGGCGGCCGGCAGCGAAGAACACCGCATCGAACACACTGTCGATCGGGCCGTCATGGCCGAACGCACGAACGCGTTCGCCATCGCGCTGCAGTTCGCGCAGGCGATAGCCGAAATGAATCCGTACACCCTGCTGCTTCAGGTTCTCGGCCAACTGGTCGGTCAGCTCGTAGTCGAAGCGCTCCAGCAGGCGCTTGCCGCGCACCAGCAGGCTCACCTTGCTGCCCAGTGCCTGCAGCAATCCGGCCAGCTCCACTGCAATGTAACCGCCACCGATGATCGCCACCTCGGCTGGTGCCGCACGCAGGTCGAAGAAATCATCGGAGACCAGGCCCAGCTCCGCGCCGGGAATGTCGGGCCGCAGCGGGTGCGCGCCGGTGGCGATCAGGATGTGCTCGGCGCTGTAACGCACGCCATCGCTGCAGGCCACGGTGTGCGCATCGAGCAGATGGCCGCGCGCGGGAATGCGCACCACGCCGGTTTCATCCAGGCGCTTGTGGTAGCTGGTGTGGATGTTGCTGATGTAGGCCTGGCGATGGATCACCAGTTCCTTCCACGACAGCGCCGGGCGTGCCTCGACATCGAAGCCCATCGCACTGGCCAGGCCGATGCGCTCGTGCAGGTCGGCCGCCAGCCACATCGCCTTCTTCGGCACGCAGCCGACATTGACACAGGTGCCGCCCAGTTCGCCGGGCTCCAGCAGCGCCACGCGCTTGCCGTGCTGCGCGGCCCGGATCGCGCCGGCCAGGCCGGCGGAGCCGCCGCCAAGGACGATCAGGTCGTAATCATAGGGTGCTGTGCTCATCGGAATCGCTCGGGTCGGTAAGGGGCTGGATCGATCGCCGGCGTGCGGCCGCAGACGAGATCGGCGATCAGCTGGCCGGTGCCGGCGCTCATGCTGATACCGAGCATGCCATGCCCCGCTGCAAGCCAGACGTGAGGATGCGCGGGCGCGCGGCCGATCAACGGCACGTCGTCCACGCTCATGGGGCGCCAACCGCACCACTGCTCCTGCAGCTGCGCACCACGCGGCGTGCGCAGGTAGTGGTCGGCGGCGTGCTGCAGGGCCTGCAGGCGGGTCGTGCGCAGCTGCGGGTCGGCACCGGCGAATTCCATGGTGCCGCCCAGCCGCAGTGCTTCACGCCAGGCAATCACGAACACGGAATGGTCCTTCAGCACGACTGGACGCTGCGGCACCTGCGCCGGTCGTGACCAGGTCAGCGAGTAGCCCTTGCCGGGTTGGATCGGCACGCGCAGATCCAGTTGCCGTGCCCAGCGCGGTGACCACGGCCCGGTGGCCAGCACCAGCTCGCGCGCCTGCAGCATGCGTTCACCGACACGCACGCGCACACCCTGCGCGTCGGCGCTGAAATCCTGCACATCCGACTGCTCTTCGATCACCACGTCCTGTGCGCGCAGCACGCGCGCAAGTTCGGCGGTGTAGCGGTCCGGACGCAGCTGCGCATCGCCGGGGAAGTGGATCGCACCGGCAAGGCGATCATGGAAGGCCGGGTTGTCGCGTGCATAGTCGGCGCCGCCGATGCAGCTTGTGGCAATACCCTGCGCGTTCAGCGCCTCGCACTCGGCAGCATGATGCTCGAAATTACGGGCATCGCCGAATACGTAGTCCAGCCCGCGCGTATCGAACTCACAGTCAAGCGCATGCGCCTGTACCCACTCGGCCAGGCGCAGCCGCGAATCATTCAGCAGCGCAGCACGCGCCCGCGTGGCGTGCAGCCAGTCACGCGCGCTGCAGCGCGCCCCGAACTGCAGCAGCCAACGCCACAATGCAGGGTCCAGGCGCGTACGCACGTACAGCGGCGCACGCGGATCGAGCATCCAGCGCAGCGCGCGCAACGGTACGCCAGGCGCTGCCAGCGGTGGCGCGTGGCTGGGCGTGATGGTGCCGCAGTTGCCATATGAGGTCGCGCCGCCGACACGCCCACGGTCGATCACCCGCACCTGCCGGCCCTGTGCGCGCAGCGCGAGTGCGGCGGCCAGTCCAATGGCACCGGCGCCGACCACGATCACATCCTCGCGCGCGCCCTGCATCGATCAGCCCTGCCCGGACTCGCGCCGCATCGGCGGCCACTGCCGGTAGGTCATCGCACGCCACAGCCATTCCATCGGGCCAAAGCGGAAGCGGCGCAACCAGACATGCGAAAGGGCCACCTGCACGGCAAACAACAACAGTGCGAACAGCAGCTGCACGCTGCGCGGCATCAGCTCGAAGCCGCCCAGGCCATAGTGATAGAACAACCAGGTGCACAGCAGCGACTGACCCAGATAGTGACTCAACGCCATGCGCCCGACCGGGGCCAGCCAGGCCAACCGCGCACGCCAGTGCACGATCCACGCCAGGTAGCCCAGGCACATCGGCAGGCCTCCGATCGTCACCAGTGCCATTGCGGCTGTCACCGGCAGGTCGTAAGCACCCGGTGCCAGGTAGGGTTTCCAGGCAACCCCCAGCAGCGTGACCACCAAGCCCAGCGGCAGTGCCACCCAACGCAGCACCGCGTACAACCGCGGGAAGCGCTCCGGCGCCGCCAGCGCACCACTGCCGGCGAACCAGCTGCCGATCAGGAACATGCCCAGCACTTCCGGGCCGGTGATCAGCAGCGCGCCCATCGACGTGCCGAACTCGCTCAGGCGCTGCACATTGGCCTGCATCCAGCTGCCCTGCCCATAGACCTGGCGCTGCAGCTCGATGCTCTGCTGCGCGTCGGCGAGCATCTTCTGCACGTCTTCCGCCGAAGCCATCGACACCATCGCGCCGACCAGCAGCATCATCGCCACGCCGCCCAGATAGACGATCACGCCCATCCACGGCAACCAGCTGCGAGGTGCCTCTCGGCAGGCCAGCAACGGAAGCGAGATCAGCGCATACATCACCAGGATGTCACCGGACCAGACCAGCAGCGCGTGGCACAGGCCGATCAGCAGCAGCCCTGCGCTGCGGCGCAGGTAGAAAGGGGTGAAGTCGCGTCCGGCCACTTCGGCGCGTTGCGCCATCACCGCGAAGCCGGCGCCGAACAGCAGCGAGAACAGGGTGAAGAACTTGCCCTGCACGAACACGTAGACGAAAGCATCGGCCCAGTAGTCGATGCCCTGCCAGCGCACGTCGATGCCGGTGAAGGCCAGGTCCAGCGGCCCGCTGAAGGCCTCGATGTTCATCAGCAGGATGCCCAGCAACGCGGCACCGCGCAGCACGTCCAGTAGGGCGATGCGTTCGCCGGAAGCCACCGGCTGCAGGGAAGGAGAAGCGGCGTTCACGGGGCATCCGTCGGGCAGGTCCGCCATTATGCCGCCGACCCGCGCGCCGTGGATGGCCGCGCCGTGTTCCACAAACGCAACGGCCCGCCGAAGCGGGCCGTTGCTTCCACCATGATCGCGGTGCGATCAGTGCTGGTGGCCGCCGTCACCGTGGACGTGGCCGTGGTCGATCTCTTCCTTGCCGGCTTCGCGCACGTCAACGATTTCGACGTCGAAATGCAGGTCCTTGCCGGCCATCGGATGGTTCAGGTCGACGTCGACGACGCTCATGCCGACCTTCTGCACGGTCACCGCACGCGGGCCGAAGTTGGTCTGCAGCACCACCTGCTGGCCCGGGGCCAGCTTGGTGTTGCCGAAGTGCTTCTTCGGCACGCGCTGGGACAGGCCCTCGCGGCGCTCGCCGTAGGCATCGGCGGCGGTGACGTCGACGCTGAAGGTCGCGCCGGCTTCCTTGTCCATCATGGCGTTTTCCAGGCCCGGGATGATGTTGCCGTGGCCGATCAGGATCGCCAGCGGCTCGCCGCGGTCCTTGGAAGACTCAATCGGCTCCTGGCCGACTTCGGAAACGGTGTAGTGGAAGCGGACAACGCGGTCTTTTTCGATCTTCATGCGCAACTCTGTCTGGATCTGCCGAAGGCAGGCGGGTTGGGGCGGGTTGTCGCCCGGCGGGGACGCCGCCATCATGACGGCCAATCCTAAGGTGGCGCATTATCCGGAGATCATGCACATCACGCCAGTTTCGTCCGGCCTGCGCCGGCTCCTCGCCCCGGCCCTGCTGCTGGCCCTGCCCGTGCTCATGACCGCCTGCGGCGGCGGCAAGGCCACCCGCCCCGCGCCGCCCCCGCCGACGGCGAACTGGCCGAAGACCGTGCCGGACAACCCCGAAGCCGCCAACTCGGTGCTGATGCGTGCCATCAGCCTGGTCGGCACGCCCTACCGCTACGGCGGCAACACCCCGGATTCTGGCTTCGACTGCAGCGGCCTGGTCGCCTACGTCTATCGCGAAATGCTGGACCTGCGGCTGCCGCGCACCTCGCGCGACCTGGCGGCAGTACAGGGTCCGAAGATCGATCCGCAGCGTCTGGCCACCGGCGACCTGGTGTTCTTCGGTAGCCGCGGCAGCGTCACCCATGTCGGTATTTATGTCGGTGAAGGGCGTTTCGTGCATGCGCCGAGCACCGGCGGCACCGTGCGCCTCGACTCGCTCAGCGGTCCCTACTGGAAGGACCACTACACAGGGGCGAAACGCGTCCTTCGCTAAAATGAACAGGCGATATGTTCAAAACTGTGACGGACATCACCGTTCAACTAACGATTTACTAACGGAATTTTTAACTTATCCGCGCTTTTACAGGGCATGATGCCCCATCGTTTTTTTCCTGTGACCGACGCGTGACGACTGACGACCTGAAAAGCGAAGGCCAGACTTCCGTATCTTCACGTAGTGCCCGCCCGCTGTTGCTTGGCCTGGCACTCTGTCTGACCAGCCTTCCGGCCTGGTCGCAGACCGCTCCGAACCGTTCCTCCGATGTGACCCCGGCCCCGGTGGCCGAGAGCACCGCCCGACCGGCCGCCAAGGCCGAGGCTGCCGCTCCGCAGCGCAGCCGCGTCGACGCCGCCGCCAGTGCCACGCTGGCCGCCCTGCTGCCGCACCTGGCCGCCAACGACACCATTCCGCTGATGGACCGCTCGGCTGTGGTGGCCGGCGACCTCAGCCGCCTGCTCGCCAACTACGACACCAGCAGCGCCGCCAATGGCAGCGTTGTCGGCACCGCTGCCGACAACGGCAAGGTGCAGTCGCTGCTGCGCCGCGCGATGACCCTGCTGGGCACCCCGTACCGTTGGGGTGGCAGCAACCCGGACAGCGGCTTCGATTGCAGCGGTCTGGTCGGCTACGTGTTCCGCTCGGCCCTGGGCATCGAGCTGCCGCGCGTCTCGCGCGAGATGGCCCACGATGACAACGCCGAACTGATCAACGACCGCACTGCACTGGCCGCGGGTGACCTGGTCTTCTTCGGCCGCAAGGGCCGCGTCGACCACGTCGGCATCTATGTCGGCGACGGCCGCTTCCTGCATGCACCGAGCTCGGGCAAGGACGTCCGCGTGGACACCCTGCTCAGTGGCTATTGGGGCAACAAGTTCATGCAGGCCCGCCGGGTCGACCTCTGACCCGCTGGCGCTACGGCGCCGCCTGAAAGACAAAAAGCCGCTGCCCCGCAGCGGCTTTTCTGTTGGGCCCGTAATGGTGGGTAGATAGATGCCGCCCCCCCTCTGTAAGGTGGGTGCGGACCGTTGGTCGGCACTGTCTCCATCCGCGCATGGCGTGGATCTACCAGGACCCGCCTTGGCCGCCACCGCGCCAGCTCCCAGACAAAAGGCCCGCCGGGTCAGGGCGGGCCTTTTACATCGCCACGCAGTCTCAGGCGCGTGGCGGCGTCGGATCAGGATCGTCCACACCCACATTGCTGGACGGGTTGTCATACACCGCCTGGTCGAGCAGCCCGGTTTCCTTGGCCACGATCACCGGCACCAGCATCTGGCCCGTCACGTTCGTCATCGTGCGCATCATGTCCAGGATGCGGTCGATGGCATACAGGTAGCCTATGGTCTCCAGCGGGAGATTGGCCGCGCTCAGCACCACCGTGGCCATGATCACCGCAGTACCCGGTACGCCAGCGGTACCGAAGCTGCCCAGCACCGAAGCGATCAGCACCACCACGTACTGTTCCGGGGTCAGCGGCACGCCGCTGTACTGCGCGATGAACACCGCGCACAGCGCCGGATAGATCGCGCCGCAGCCGTCCATCTTGATGCTGGCGCCCAGCGGCACCGCGAACGAACCGTAGTCCTTGTTCACGCCCAGGTTGTGGGTGATCGAACGCAGCGCCACCGGCATCGCGGCGAAGCTGGACGAGCTGACGAAGGCCACCTGCATGCCCGGTGCCGCGCCGCGGAAGAACTTCAGCGGGTTCAGGCCATGCGCCAGCAGCAGTGCGCTGTAGACCACCACGATGTGCAGGGCGCAGGCCACGTACAGGGCCAGCACGAAATGCCCCAGCGGCAGCAGCTTCTCGAACCCGTAGCTGCCAACCAGGCCGGCGATCAGGCCAAAGGTGCCGATCGGGGTGACTTCCAGCACGAAGCGGGTCACCTGGATCATGATGTCGCTCATCTGCCCGACCAGCTTGCGCGCCTCGGTCACCTTCTCGCCGAGCTTGACGATGGCAAAGCCGACCAGCCCGGCGAAGAAGATCACCGGCAGGATCGAGCCACGACCGGCGGCCAGCACGGTCTCACCGGCCGCGTTGACCTTGGTGCCGATGCCGGACAGCGCGTAGAAGACATTGGCCGGCACCACGTCCAGCAGCACCTGCACCACGCTGGGCACTTCACGCGGCACGTAGTTGCTGGCCATCGTCAGCTGCAGGCCACCGGCGCCGGGCTGCAGCACGGTGCCCACGCCCAGCCCGACGCACACCGCCAATGCAGCGGTGATCACGAACCACAGGAAGGTACGGCCACTGAGCGCGGCGACCGACTTCTGCCCGTGCAGCGACGAGATCGCGTTGATGACCGCGAAGAACACCAGTGGCACGGCGATCATCTTGATCAGGGTGACGTACAGCTCGCCGAGCGGGCCGAACCACGTCTCCGCGGCCGGGCCGAGCGCCCAGCCGGCCAGCGCGCCGAGCACGAAGCCACCGACCACGCGCTGCCAGAATGGAATCCGCAGCCAGGCAGAGACCAGCTTCATAGGCAATCCAGAGGGGAAGGAAGGGATGCTGGCACGATAGCCCAACGCGGCCCGCAGAACGACCGCCCGACCGGCAAATCAGTGTGTCATCGGCGTGCCTTGCGGGGCCGGGCATAATGAACGTCCCGTTACAGTTTGTGAGAACCCAGCGTCCATGCGCCGTTCCGTCTCCCTGTTGGCCGCCTGCGCCACCACCCTGCTGCTGGGCGCCTGCGCCAGCACCGCCCCCTCGTCCGCTCCGGCCGGCCTCAAGGTCGCCGTCGACCCCGTCGCCCACCCGGCCGGCGAAACCCCGCAGTGGTGGTACCGCAGTGGCGCCGCCCAGGCCGCCGCCAACGGCGCGATGTCCGGCAAGGCCAAGAACGTCATCCTGTTCCTCGGTGACGGCATGAGCCTGACCACCGTGGCTGCCTCGCGCATCTACGAGGGCCAGCAGAAGGGCGGCTCCGGTGAAGAGAACCTGCTGTCCTGGGAGCGCTTCCCGGCCACGGCATTCAGCAAGACGTACAACACCGATTCGCAGACCCCGGATTCGGCCGGCACCATGACCGCCATCACCACCGGCGTGAAGACCCACATGGGCGCGATCGGCGTCAGCGCCGGCAGCCGCACCGACTGTGCCGACAGCCTGTCCAAGGGCCTGCTGACCTGGCTGCAGCTGGCCGACAGCGCCGGCCTGGCCACGGGCGTGGTGTCCACCGCGCGCCTGACCCATGCCACCCCGGCCGCGACCTATGCGCATTCGCCCGAGCGCAACTGGGAAAACGACACCGACCTGACCGAAGCGGCCAAGGCGGCCGGCTGCAAGGACATCGCCCAGCAGCTGCTGTCGACCTCGCGCTATGGCCGCGGCCCGCTGGTCGCCCTCGGTGGCGGCCGCGGTGAATTCACCACCGTCGAAGAACGCGACCCGGAATACGACGACAAGGTCGGCCAGCGCCTGGATGGCCGCAGCCTGGTGCAGGAATGGCAGCAGGCACATCCGCAGGGCGCTTATGTGTGGAACAGCAAGCAGCTGGCCGCCGCCGCCAATGCGCCGGCCATCCTCGGCCTGTTCGAACCGGACCACATGCGCTACGAGTACGAGCGCCCGCAGGATCCAGGCGGTGAGCCGAGCCTGGCCGAACTGACCGCAGCAGCGATCAAGAACCTTTCAAAGCACCCGGAAGGCTACGTGCTGATGATCGAAGGCGCGCGCATCGACCACGCCAACCACAGCGGCAATGCCTACCGTGCACTGACCGAGACCGTGGCCCTGTCCGACGCGGTCCGCGTGGCCAACGAACTGACCTCGGCCGATGACACGCTGATCATCGTTACCGCCGACCACTCGCACACGCTGAACTTCGTCGGCTACCCGGCGCGCGGCAACCCGATCCTGGGCAAGGTGAAAGACAAGGGCGGCGAAGATGGTGCCGGCAAGCTGGACTATGCGCTGGACGGCACCGGCCAGCCGTACACCACGCTGAGCTACGCCAATGGCCCGGGCCATACCGGCAGCAGCAACCAGCAGCCGGCCGGCCCCAAGCGCTACCCGCACAACCCGAGCAGCTTCGAACCGGCCAACGGTCGCCCGAACCTGCGCGAGGTCGACACCGAGCATCCGGACTACATGCAGGAAGCACTGGTGCCGATGAAGTCCGAATCGCACGGCGGTGAGGATGTCGGCATCTGGGCACGCGGCCCGGGCAGCAAGGCGATCCGCGGCACGCTGGAACAGAACGCGATCTACCACATGATCGTGCAGGCCACTCCGGCCCTGCGCGAGCGCCTGTGCCAGGCCGGCACCTGCGATGACAAGGGCGTGCCGGTGCAGCTGCCGGCACCGACAGCCTTCGAACGCAAGGCCGAGACCAAGTGATCGCACGGCAGGCCCGCCCTGTCCCTGTCAGCGGCCGCTTCGCGCGGTCGCTGGCCCTGCTTGGCGTGCTGGTCACTGCCACTGCAACGGCACAGGCACCGGCGTGCAAGCTGCTGACCGACGAACACGGGTTGTGGCCGCTGCCCAACTGCGAAGTGGTCGATCACCGGCCGAAGATCAGCGCCGACACGCTGAAGGACCTGAACTACGACGACCACGGCCTGGCCGTGGTGTACGCCGACCAGGGTTTCCACTACGTCAACCGCAAGGGTCGCAGCCTGCCGGTGCTGACCTGGGACAACGGTCCGGAAACGCCGCAGGAAGGCCTGCTGCGCGGCCGCGTCGGCGACCGCGTGGGCTACTTCGACCTGAAGTTCCGCCAGGTGGTGCCCGGCACCTTCGATTTCGGGTGGCCGTTCCAGGATGGCGTGGCCGAGGTCTGCAATGGCTGCCGCCGCGGCACGCCGGATGCCGACGGCCACACGCCGATGGAAGGCGGAGAGCGGTTCCGTATCGACCGTTCGGGCCGTCGGGTGAAGTAGGGTTTCGGCAGGGCTGCGCCCTGCACCTGCAGACGCAACGGCAACGGCAACGGCCGAAGCAACAGCGTGCATTCCGTGGGATGGCGGGGCACTGTGGGTTTGCGGGGACGGCGCAAGTACGTCCATGTAGCCTTGATCGCCGCATCCATGCGGCTCACACCCCGCAAACCCACAGTGCCCCGCCTTCGACAGTTTTCCGGCGGAAAGTAGATC
>NZ_JAOCLC010000018.1:0-70172 GCF_029845105.1 Stenotrophomonas sp. GD03654
TTATGCCGCCTGCGACATCCGCGCGCCGGGCAGCTCCACCAGCGTCTGGCCGTTGTGGTCGAGCAGGCGCAACGCGCCATCATGGTCTTCGGCCAGTGCGGTCAGGCTCTCGACCCAATCGCCGTCGTTGGCATAGACCAGACCATCGCGTTCAATCAACGCAGCGCGGTGGATGTGGCCGCAGACGATGCCGTCCAGGCCGCGTCGGCGCACGTCGTCCAGCCCGGCCTGCACGAAGCGCTCGATGTAGCGTTCAGCGGCACCGCTGCGCTTCTTCAGGAACTCCGACAGCGACCAGTAGCGCATCCCCAGCAGCCGCCGCACCGCGTTCAGCGCCTGGTTGCCGGTCAGGATGCGGTAGTACAGCCAGTCGCCGAATTTCTCCTGCAGGCCACCGAAGTGGGTCACGCCGTCGTACTCGTCGCCGTGTGCGACCAGCAGCCTGCGGCCATCGGCGGTCACATGGATGGCGCGGCGGCGCACCTGCATCGCTGGCAGCATCAGCCCGCACACCTGCCGCAGCGAGGCATCGTGGTTGCCGGGAATGTAGATGATCTCGGTGCCTGCACGGCGCAACGCGTGCAGGGCTTGGATGACTTCGCTGTGCGACTGCCGCCAGTTGGCGCGGCGATGCGCCATCCACCACAGGTCGATGATGTCGCCGACCAGATACAACCGTTCGCAGCGCAGCTGCGAGAGGAACCCTGCCAGCTCAGTGGCATGGCAATGACGCGAACCCAGATGCACATCGGAGACGAACACTGCGCGCCGGTGTGGCGACAGGTTCGCCAGCGCGCTCATGCCGGCGTCCCCGCGTCGCGCAGGTAGCGTCTGCGCTTGTTCGGCCGGATCGCGCACAGATCCACTTCAATCAGGCCGTCGATCGAATCACTGAAGTCCGGGTCGACACCGAAGGCGAGGAAGCGCGCGCCACCGGGTTCGCACAGATCGGTGTACTGGCGATACAGCGTCGGGACGCCGGTGCCGAGAGCGGCCAGGTTGGCCTTGAGCACATCGAACGCGGCGCCTGCATCCAGCTCGCCGAAACTCGGCGGCGCGGCGAAGTACTGGAACGGGCGGTTCGATTCGGCCAGGCCAGCGGTGCCGCTGTAATAGCGCTGGTAGTACGCCACCAGCTGCTCGCGCGCATCGCGTGGCAGCGCCGCGCTGATCGACACCGCGCCGAACAGGTAGCGGATGCCCGGCCGGCACTGCAGGTAGGCGCCGATGCCCTGCCACAGGTAATCCAGGCTGCGGCTGCCCCAGTAATCGGGCACCACGAAGCTGCGGCCCAGTTCCAGGCCCTCGGCGATGTGGGTGATCGCATCGTCGGAATAGCGGAACAGCGACGCGCTGTAGAGCCCGGACAGTCCGTGCCGGGCCAACGCATGGGCGCCGCGCATGATCCGGTACGCGCCGGCAATGCGCTGCGCGGCCGCGTCCCAGATCACGATGTGCTCATACCGCGGGTCGTAGTCGTCCAGGTCGCGGCTGCGCCCGGTACCCTCGCCCACCTGGCGGAACGTCAGTTCGCGCAGGCGGCCCAACTCCAGCAGCAGCGGTGAATCAGCGGTACAGGTGGCCAGCAGGATCTGCTTGCCATCGGCGGTCTGGCCCAGCTGCGTGGCCGCCGCGATGCCCGCGGCGACCTGCGAGGGCGGCACCGGGGCGGCCAGCGGCTCGGGGCCTGCGCAGGCAACGGCATTACCGGCCCCACCATTGCGGCCCAGCGCATACAGCGCGCGGCGTACCGCCAGCAGCTGTGCGCCCGGGTCGCCGCCCCTGCCCAGCTGCATCGGCTCACCGATGCTCAGCCGCAACGGACGGCCACGACGGGTGAACATCTCGCGCGCCAGCAGCGCGGTGCCGGCCGGCTTGAACAGGGTCGAGGCGCCGTAGAACAGCGCCGAGTTTCGCGCTTCCACACGCACCGGCAGCACCGGCGCGCCGGCGGTACGGGCAAAGCGGACGAACCCGCGCTGCCAACGGCCATCACGGATGCCGCGCAGCGACAGCCGCGAGACCTCGCCGGCCGGGAACACGATCACGCACTGCTCGGCGGCCAACGCCTCCTCGACCGCATGCAGGCTGCCACGCTGGGCCTTGCCACCGAGGATGCGCACCGGCAGCAGCAGGTCCTGCAGTGGCGCGATGGCCCCCAGCAGGTCGTTGGCCACGATCCGCACGTCGCGGCGGATACGGCCAACCGCGTCCAGCAGTGCGAGGGCATCCAGTGCCCCGGAGGGGTGGTTGGCGACGATCAGCAGGCGGCCGGTGGCGGGAATCTTCGCCAGCGCGGTCGGATCCACCTGGTACTGGCCGTCGATGAATTCCAGGCCGGCAGCGACGAAACCGAATCCGCGCAATCCTGCACTGCGCTGCAGGAAAGCTTCGATCTGGTCCAACCGCGACCAGCGCCCGACGCTGCGCAGCAGCGGCCGCGCCAGTTGGCCTCGGCGGCCGTGGAACCAATCAGGGAAGCGTTGCTGGAGACGCTGTTCAAGTTCCTGCATGGCGGTTCCACTCATGCCCGGCGGCCGGATTGGCCGACAGCCTGCGCCCGGCAGGCGGCAGCCAGATGGCGGTTTTGGGGCAGAACGATGACCACGGGTCCGTCTTGTCGACAGGGACGCCGCCTGCGCGGTCGGGGGCCGCAGCGCCCGCCCCGTTGTCACGCTGGTGGAACACTGGGCCTCGACGCTGGGCCCCAATCCCGGCCAGACGGCCCCTGCCGGGCCTACACGGGCTTAACCACCGGCAACCGGTACAGGTTCACAATGCACAGGCGGCGCACCCCGTGTATCATTCGCGCCCATCTTTCCATCCGAATCAAGGGATATTACGCCTGATGTCCAGCTATCTCTTCACCTCCGAGTCGGTCTCCGAAGGCCATCCGGACAAGGTTGCCGACCAGATTTCCGATGCGGTGCTGGACGCGATCCTGACCCAGGACCAGCGCGCCCGCGTGGCGTGCGAGACCATGGTCAAGACCGGTGTTGCCATTGTGGCCGGTGAAATCACCACCAGTGCCTGGATCGACCTGGAAGCGCTGACCCGCAAGGTCATCACGGACATCGGCTACGACAGCTCCGACGTCGGCTTCGACGGCGCCACCTGCGGCGTGCTGAACCTGATCGGCAAGCAGTCGCCGCACATCGCCCAGGGCGTGGATCGCAAGAAGCCCGAAGAAATGGGCGCTGGCGACCAGGGCCTGATGTTCGGCTACGCCACCAACGAGACCGACAGCTACATGCCGGCCGCGATCCACCTGTCGCACCGCCTGGTCGAGCAGCAGGCCAAGATCCGCAAGAAGAAGAACTCGCCGCTGTCGTGGCTGCGTCCGGACGCCAAGAGCCAGGTCACCCTGCGCTATGAAAACGGCGTTGTCTCGGCCATCGACGCGGTGGTGCTGTCGACCCAGCACGCCCCGGGCATCAAGCAGAAGGACCTCATCGAGGCCGTCCGCGAAGAAATCATCAAGCCGGTGCTGCCGGCCAAGTGGCTGCACAAGGGCACCAAGTTCCACATCAACCCGACCGGCAAGTTCGAGATCGGTGGCCCGGTGGGCGACTGCGGCCTGACCGGCCGCAAGATCATCGTCGACACCTACGGCGGCTGGGCCCGTCACGGTGGTGGCGCCTTCTCCGGCAAGGACCCGTCCAAGGTCGACCGTTCGGCTGCCTACGCGGCCCGCTACGTCGCCAAGAACGTGGTTGCCGCCGGCCTGGCCGACCGTTGCGAAGTGCAGGTTTCCTACGCCATCGGCGTGGCTGAGCCGACCTCGATCTCGGTCACCACCTTCGGCACCGGCAAGATCAGCGACGACAAGATCGAGAAGCTGATCCGCAAGCACTTCGACCTGCGCCCGTACGGCATCATCAAGATGCTGGACCTGGTGCACCCGATGTACCAGCAGACCGCCGCCTACGGCCACTTCGGCCGCAAGCCGAAGGAATTCAGCTACCTCAACGGCGAAGGCGAGACCGTCAACGCCACGGCCTTCTCCTGGGAGAAGACCGACCGCGCCGCCGCCCTGCGCGCCGATGCGAAGCTGAAGTAAGAAACACGAAGGGCCGCTCACGCGGCCCTTCTGCTTTCTGTAGAGCCGAGCCCATGCTCGGCTTTCTTTTTCCTGCGACAAGAGCAGCCGAGCATGGGCTCGGCTCTACAAGAGCTACGCCACGCCGATACAATCGCCCCATGTCGACCGAACTGAAAACCCACCAGCTGTCCATGACCGTGCTGATGTCGCCGGAAATGGCCAATTTTTCCGGCAAGGTCCACGGCGGTGCGATCCTGCGCCTGCTCGACCAGGTCGCCTACGCCTGCGCCAGCCGTTATGCCGGCAGCTACGTGGTCACCCTGTCGGTGGACCAGGTGATGTTCCGCCAACCGATCGCAGTGGGTGAGCTGGTCACCTTCCTGGCCTCGGTGAACCACACCGGCACCTCGTCGATGGAGATCGGCATCAAGGTGGTGGCCGAGGACATCCTCAAGCGCAGCGTGCGCCACGCCAACAGCTGCTTCTTCACCATGGTGGCCGTGGATGAGGAAGGCCGGCCGACACCGGTGCCGCCCTTGCAGCCGGTCACGTCGGACGAGAAGCGCCGCCAGGCAGCCGCACTGATCCGCCGCCAGCTGCGCCAGGAAATGGAGCAGCGCCATCTGGAACTGCTGGCGTCGAATCCACCGTCGCCGGAGGAATGAGGGCGTGCGGGGCAAGCCCCACACCCACCGAGGCAGGTAGCGCCGACGGATGCAGAAGGTCAGCCCGTGTTCTGCACGCCCTGCGAAACACCGTTCACGCACGCCACCAGCGCGCGCAGCAGCTCGTCATCCTCGCGTCCGCTGGCCCGCCAGCGCTGCAGCAGGTCCACCTGCAGCACGCTGATCGGATCGACGTAGGGATTGCGCAGGCGGATCGACAGCGCCAGCCGCGCATCGTGGTCCAGCAGCGTCTGCTGGTCCATCAAGGCCAGCAGCCAGTGCCGGGTGAGTTCCAGTTCGCGCTGCACCTGCGGGAAGAAGCGGTCGTGCAGGTCGCCCGACAACAGCGAGAACTGCTCGGCGATGGTGATATCGCCCTTGGACAGCACCATCGCGATGTCGTCCAGGAAGGTACGGAAGAACGGCCAGTCACGCGCCATATCGCGCAGCGTCTGTTCGTGGCCGGCATCAACCGCCGCCTGCAGGCCACTGCCCACGCCGTACCAGCCGGGGATCACCGCCCGCGCCTGGCTCCAGGCGAACACCCAGGGAATCGCACGCAGGTTGCCCAGTGCCGCGTCCTGGCCGAGCCGACGCGAAGGACGCGAGCCCAGCGTCATCCGCTCGATCACGTCGATGGGTGTGGCGGTACGGAAGTAATCCATGAAGCCGGCCTGGCCAACGAACCCGCGATACACCTCGCTGCTGGCCGATGACACCACGTCCATCACCGGTCGCCACTCATCCTCGCGCGGCTCGGCGGCACGCGGGCGCAGGCTGGCGCGCAGCACCGCACCGGTGGCCTGTTCCAGCGAGCGCAGGGCCAGCGCGCGGATGCCGTACTTGCGATGGATCACCTCGCCCTGCTCGGTCACCCGCAGGCGGCCATCGATGCTGCCGCGCGGCGACGCATCGACCGCGTGCGTGGTCTTGCCACCACCACGGCTGATCGAACCGCCACGGCCATGGAAGAAGGTCAGGCGGATGCCGGCCTCGGCCGCCACCTCCAGCAGTTCCACCTGCGCGCGCTGCAGGCCCCAGCGCGAAGCGGCAATGCCACCGTCCTTGCTGCTGTCCGAATAGCCCAGCATCACCATCTGCACGTCGTCGCGCGCACGCAGATGGGCGCGGTAGACCGGGTCGGCCAGCAGGTCACGCAGGGTGGCCGTGCCACGCTTGAGGTCATCCACGGTTTCGAACAGCGGCGCGATGTCGAGCGGCACCGAACCGCCTTCTTCCACCAGGCCGCCACGGCGCGCCAGCGCCAGCACCGCCAGCACATCGCTGCGGTCGTGTGCCATCGAGATGATGTAGCTGCCCAGTGCATCGCTGCCATGCCGCGCGTGCGCATCGGCCAGCGCAGCGAACACCGCATCCAGCCGCTCGTTGCCCTCGTCATTACCCTTGGGCAGCGTGTCTTCGCCGCTGGCGTGCGGGCCCAGCAGGCGCGCTCGGCCCAGCGCGTCCAGCGCCTGCCAGGTTGCTTCACCGCCCAGCACGGCGGCCAGCGCGCGCGCATGCACGCTCGATTCCTGGCGCACATCCAACCGCGCCAGGTGGAAGCCGAAGGTCTTCACCCGCCACAGCAGGCGCTGCACGGCAAAGCCGCCAGCATGTTCGCCGCGATTGGCGCGCAGGCTGTCGAGGATCAGCTGCAGGTCGTCGATCAGTTCAGCGGGGCCGGCGTAGGCGCCCTCGCCGTCATCCAGCGTCGCCTGCAGGCGTGCGCGCATGCGGTCATTGAGCAGGCGGTACGGCATGTCGGCATGGCGCGGGCGCGACTGCACCCGCGGCAGCAGCTGCTGGTACTGCGCCACGCGTGCCTGCAATGCGTCGCTCACCCCTACCCGCTCGGTGGACTGGCTGAGCAGGCTGGCCAGCTGCAGCAGTTCCTTCTGATAGCGCCCGAGCACCGCCTGCCGCTGCGCATCCAGCGTGTTGCGGATGGTGGTGGCATCCACGTTCGGGTTGCCGTCCATATCGCCGCCTACCCAGGTGCCGAAGCGCAGCAGGCGCGGCAGCGGCAGTTCTTCGCCGTAGGTATCGCGCAGCGCCTGCTGCAGTGATTCGTACAGCACCGGAATCACGCGATACAGCACCTGCACCAGATAGAAGCCGACGTGCTCGCGCTCGTCATCGACCGTGGGCCGCACTGGCGAGGAGTCGGTGGTCTGCCACGACGCCGTCAACGCCATGCGGAAGCGCGCCGCATCGGCGGCGGCCTCGCCAGGCGTGCGCTGGCCGTCGAGGTTGTCGACCAGGCTGGCCACCATCAGCTGCTCTTTTTCCAGCAGCGCACGGCGCACGGCTTCGGTCGGATGCGCGGTGAACACCGGTTCGATGTCGATGCGTGGCAGCCACTGGGCCAGTTCGTCCAGGCCCACGCCCTGCGCCTTCAGGTGCTGCAGCGCGTCCTGCAGGCCATCGGGCTGCGCACCTGCGGTACCGGCGCGCTGGTAGTCACGGCGACGGCGGATGCGATGCACGCGCTCGGCGATGTTGACCACCTGGAAGTAGGTGCTGAACGCCCGCACCATGGTCTCGGCCTGCTGCGGCGTGCGCCCGGCCAGGCCTTCGGCCAGCTCGGACAGGGGCGCCTGATTCTCGCGGCGGGCGATGGCGCGGGTGCGCACGTCTTCGACATCGTCGAGAAACGCGGCCGAAACCTGTTCAACCAGCAGGTCACCGACCAGCGCGCCAAGCCGGCGCACATCATCGCGAAGCGGAAGATCGGGAGAAGCAAATTCGATGCTGCTGCGGTACTCGTTCATCGGCGACGCACAGGCCTCGGTCAACGGATCCAGGCCCCAAGCCTAAACCAGAACGGGCGTCGTGCTGCGATGCAAAAATGGTTTCATCTGCACGTATCCGCAGCAGAAGCAGCCGAGCGTGGGCTCGGCTCTACAGACATCATCACGCGCTATACCGTGTAGCGCCCGAGCCCATGCTCGGGCGGCGGCGCAGCCGCACAGGCGGCCCCTGTTGCAGGGGCCGCCCTCATGCAGGTATCAGCGCTTCTTCTTCGCCTTGCCCTGCTCGGCCGGGCCGATGGTCTGTTCCAGCCAGCGCTCGCTCTCGGCCAGCATGGTCATGATCGATTCGCGTGCACGGTAGGCATGCGATTCGTTCGGCAGCATCACCAGTCGCGCCGTGCCACCCAGGCCCTTCACCGCGGCGAACATGCGCTCGCTCTGCATCGGGAACGTGCCGGAGTTGTTGTCGTCCACGCCGTGGATGAAGAGGATCGGATCCTTGATCTTGTCAGCGTAATTGAACGGCGCCATCTTCTGGTAGACGTCCTGCGCCTGCCAGTAGTTGCGCTCCTCAGCCTGGAAGCCGAACGGGGTGAGCGTGCGGTTGTAGGCGCCGCTGCGCGCGATGCCGGCCTTGAACAGGCGCGTGTGCGCCAGCAGGTTGGCGGTCATGAACGCACCGTAGGAATGGCCACCGATGGCGATGTGGTCGCGATCGGTCACGCCACGGCGCACCACTTCATCCACCGCTGCCTGCGCGTTGGCCACCAGCTGTTCGATGTAGGTGTCGTTCGGCTCCTTGTCGCCCTCACCGATGATCGGCATCGACGGGCTGGCCAGCACCACATAACCCTTGGCCAGGAACGCCTGCGGGCCCCAGTAGCTGACCGCGTTGAAGCGGTACGGCGAATCGGTCACCTGGCTGGCCGCGGCCGCACTCTTGAACTCACCCGGGTAGGCCCACATCAGCAGCGGGCGCGGGCCGTCGCGCTTGGGGTCGTAGCCCGGCGGCAGCAGCAGGGTCGCGGTCAGGTCGACGCCATCCTTGCGCTTGTAGCGGATCTGTTCCTTCTGCACGCCCTTCAACTGCGGCAGCGGATGGGCGAAGTGGGTCAGCGCGCGCGCTGCGGTACCCGCATCGGCCAGCGACTGCACGTAGAAATTGGCCGGCTCGTCCGGGCTCTCGCGGCTCAGCAGCAGCGAGCTGCCCTGGTTGTCCAGCAATGCCACCGGCAGCGAATAGCTCGGCGCCTGCGAGTGGAACAGGCGGGTGGCCTTGCCGCTGGCGATGTCGAAGCGGTCCACGAACGGACGGTCACCTTCCGGCGAAGCACCCGCACCGACCAGGTACAGGCTGCTGCCATCAGCACTGGTCTGCAGCAGCGAGCGGCCACGATCGTCGCTGGACATCTGCGGACGACCCGGGTCGGCGTAGCGGTCCTGCGCATCGCGGTCCCACAGCAGGCGCGGCTCGGTACCGGCGTTGTCCGGGGCGATCAGCCAGGTCCTGGTCTTGCGGGTCTTCCACCACGATTCGGTCAGCAGGGCCAGGTCACCGCGGCCCCAGCTGATGCCGGCCAGGCGGCTGCCAAGCTGGGCCAGCGTCACCGGCGGCTTGTCGAACGGCGCGGCCTGCATCAGCACCGCATCGCGCACCTTGGCATCCCTGTTCGGGTCGCCGCCGTCCTGCGCTTCGGCCCAGACCAGGGTTGCATCGGCATCGCCGCGCCAGCTGATGTCGCGCACGCCGGTCACTTCAGCGTCGTTGCCGGTCGGCAGGCCTTCCACCAGCGGGCGCACGGCCACGGTGTGCACCAGCGTGCCGCTGGCTCGGTCGATCACTTCGATACGGCGCGGGAAACTGGTCACCGGCACCACGTAGGAGTACGGGCGCTGCACCGGCTGGCGCAGCACGAAGCGGCCGTCCGGCGACACCGAGAAGCCCATGAAGATGCCGGCCGCGCCGATCGTGCGGGTGTTGCCGTCCAGGCTGACTTCCATCGGCTGGGTGGTGGCGTAGTAATCGAACTGGCGCGCGTCGGCCTCGTTCTTCAGCAGGTCCTGGTAGGTACGGATCGACACCACGCCGCTGCCCTGGCTGGTCTGCTGCACGGCCGGGCCGGTCGGAATGCCATCGGCGGCCGGGGCCGCACCGAGGTTGGCCGGGCGGGTGAACACCACCAGTCCGCGGCTGTCCGGCAACCACTGGTAGCCACTGCCGATCACCGTGTTCAGGCCGGCGACCAGGCGACGGGCGCTGCCGCCGGCCACGTCCACCAGCCACAGTTCATTGGCGCCACTGGCGGCGTCGACCTGGTTGAAGGCCAGCCACTTCTGGTCCGGCGACCACATCACACTGGCGATCGACAGCCTGGCCGGCAGGCCGCTGATCTGCCGTTCCTTGCCGTCGGCCACGTTCATCAGCCACAGCTTCTCGCCGAAGCTGAAGCGGCTGTCGGAGAACGTGCGCGGGTTGATGCGCAGGCCGGCCAGCTTCAGTTCCGGCTGCGCCACCACCTGGATCGAAGGCAGCGACGGCATCTGCATCATCGCGGCCACGTCGCGGCGTGGCGACAGGTACAACGAGGGCGCACGGGGTGCGTCCACCACCGCCTGCAGCGCGGCCGAGGGCAGTTCGTAGCCGTTGACGCCCCGGGCCTGTGCGGCCGCGGGCTGCGGCGCTGCCGCCCAGGCCAGCGGGGCCACCGCCAGCAGTCCCATCGACAGGACCAGGCCGGTCCAGCGCCGTGTGCGGCGCGCGTGCATGCTCATCGTTCCACCTGTGTGATGCGTGAAAACACCGACCTTAACAGGCCGTGCACGCCCGCCCATCTGCCGATGGTTGGGTCATCCGGATGTCATGCCGGGGCCGCGATATAATGGGGGTTCTCCCCTGCCGAGGGGCGCTGCGACCGGATCCCGTGAGGCCCGGCCAGGCTCGGTGAGGTGGCTTTGTAACAACGGCGCCCGGCTAGATGCGAGCACCCGCTCGCCCACAACCGGAGCACACGAATGAACGCTGTTGCCAAGACCTTCTCCACCGAAGGTGATTACAAGATCCGCGATATCACGCTGGCCGACTGGGGCCGCAAGGAACTGGACATCGCCGAGCACGAAATGCCGGGCCTGATGTCGATCCGCCGCAAGTACAAGGCCGAGCTGCCGCTGAAGGGCGTGCGCGTGACCGGCTCGCTGCACATGACCATCCAGACCGCGGTGCTGATCGAGACCCTGAAGGACATCGGCGCCGACGTGCGCTGGGCCTCGTGCAACATCTTCTCGACCCAGGACCACGCCGCTGCCGCCATCGCCGCCACCGGCACCCCGGTGTTCGCCTGGAAGGGCGAGACCCTGGAAGAGTACTGGGACTGCACCCTGGACGCGCTGACCTTCACCCTGGCCGACGGCACCCTGACCGGCCCGGAGCTGGTGGTCGACGACGGCGGTGACGTGACCCTGCTGATCCACAAGGGCTACGAGCTGGAAAACGGCAGCGACTGGGTCAACACCGCGTCCTCCTCGCACGAAGAACAGGTCATCAAGAACCTGCTCAAGCGCGTCGCCAAGGAGCGCCCGGGTTACTGGGGCCGCGTGGTCAAGGACTGGAAGGGCGTCTCCGAAGAGACCACCACCGGCGTGCACCGCCTGTACCAGCTGGCCCAGGCCGGCACCCTGCTGATCCCGGCGATCAACGTCAACGACTCGGTCACCAAGAGCAAGTTCGACAACCTGTACGGCTGCCGCGAGTCGCTGGCCGATGGCCTGAAGCGCGCGATGGACGTGATGCTGGCCGGCAAGGTGGCCGTGGTCTGCGGCTATGGCGACGTCGGCAAGGGCTGCGCCGCCTCGCTGCGTGCCTACGGCGCGCGCGTGATCGTCACCGAGATCGACCCGATCTGCGCCCTGCAGGCGGCGATGGAAGGCTATGAAGTCAATACCATCGAATCGACCCTGGGCCGTGCCGACCTGTACGTCACCACCACCGGCAACAAGGACATCATCCGCATCGAGCACCTCAGCGCGATGAAGGACCAGGCCATCGTCTGCAACATCGGCCACTTCGACAACGAGATCCAGGTCGACGCGCTGGTGTCGTTCGCCGGCATCAAGCACGTCAACATCAAGCCGCAGGTGGACAAGTACATCTTCCCGAACGGCAACGCGATCTTCCTGCTGGCCGAAGGCCGCCTGGTGAACCTGGGCTGCGCCACCGGCCACCCGAGCTTCGTGATGTCCAACAGCTTCGCCAACCAGACCCTGGCACAGATCGACCTGTGGGCGAACAAGGACAGCTACGAGAAGAAGGTCTACCTGCTGCCGAAGAAGCTGGACGAGGAAGTGGCGCGTCTGCACCTGGAGAAGATCGGCGTGAAGCTGACCACCCTGAGCCAGGAACAGGCCGATTACATCGGCGTGCCGGTGGAAGGCCCGTTCAAGCCGGACCACTACCGCTACTGATGCCTGCGGAGTGCCGGCCAGCGGGCGGCACCACCGGTGCATGCAACACACGGAACGGGCGCCCTCGGGCGCCCGTTCTGCATTTGCGAGTGGTCGTACACCCCGCATCCAGTCCCCGCGATAGATCCACGCCATGCGTGGATGCTCCGGCAGTAGCTTCGGTCAAGGCAACACCCCCGCCCCACGCTACGATGCCCTCATGACCCCGGCCATCAACCTGCTCAAGCGCGAGAAGATCGCCCACACCGTGCGCAGCTACGTGCACGACGCCCACGCCGAATCGTATGGCGGCGAAGCCGTCGACAAGCTCGGCCTCGACCCGGCCCAGGTGTTCAAGACCCTGCTGGCCAGCACCGAGGCACACGAACTGCTGGTGGCGATCGTGCCAGTGGCCGGCCAGCTGGACTTGAAGGCATTGGCCGAAGCGGCCGGCTGCAAGAAGTGCGAGATGGCCGCCGCCGACGCCGCACAGCGCGCGACCGGCTACCTGGTCGGTGGCATCAGCCCGCTCGGGCAGAAGAAGCGCCTGCGCACCTTCCTGGACGCCAGTGCCGAAGCGCTGCCCGCGCTGCATGTCAGCGCCGGACGCCGCGGACTGGAAGTGGAACTGGCACCCACCGATCTGCTGCGCCTGACCGGTGGCCACTACGCCGCCATCGGCAAGTCACGTTGATGCGCTGGCCGTGGTCTGCAGCACCGATTCCCCGGCTCGACGATGCACAGGCCGACGTGCTGCTGCAGGACCTGTTGTCGCGCGACGCAACGCGCATCACCGATGCCGCACGCACCGTCGCCCGATTGTTCACTCCCGCATCCCTGGAGGCGTTGAGCGCGCATGTGGATACGATTGAACGCAGCTGCCAGGGCGTCGCCCTTGGCGGCATGCTGATCAGCAACCAGGCTCACCTCAAGGCGGCCCTGCAACGGCTGCGCTACTGGCAGGCGCGCGAAGGCTGCCTGTGTGCGCTCTACCCTTCCTATGTGTTCTTCAGCCCCGAGCCGCTGCTGGAACAAGGTCACGTGCAGCTGCGTGCACGGGGCGAAGCGGAGGATGGCTGGGGCGAATGCTACCGGCTAACGTGCACCTGCTGCGCGCGGCAATGGAGCGCGACCGAGCGCGAGTACCACTACCGCTGGTGGGAGTGGAAGGCCGAGCCCGCCCTGCAGATGCCCTAGTTGAGCTTGAACGTGACCGTTCCGCGTATCAGGCTCATGTCTGGCGCCTTGCCCGCCGCTTCACGCTCATAACGCCAGTCGCGCGCGTGCTTGAGCGCCGCCGCATCGAGCAGTGGGTACCCACTGGACCGGGACAGGATGATCGCCTGGGTCTTGCCTTGTGCATCCAGCAGCAGCATCAGCTCGACACCGCCCTGCTGGGCTTCGCGCATGGCGGCCGCGGGATACGCCGGGACCGACGAGAGCCGCCGCTGGTGCCAGCCTCCTTCCCGGGCAATCAACGGCGTGCTGGAAGAGAGCGGGCAACGGGCAGGCATCTGCAGGTCGAAGCCCGCAGCCCCTTGCGAAGGCCGGGTGGTGGCTGGCCCACCACAGGCAATCGCCGACACGCTCTGGAGCAATGACTGCTGACGCGAAAGCGCTGCTGCGTCATCCGCTTCCACATGGAACGTGCAACGCCCCGAGGTTGCCTGCGCCTGCAGTGAACCCACGCCCGCGTCGCGGATCTGCGTCACGTCGGACAGGGCCCCACAGGCAGCGCCTGCATCGTACTTTGCTGCCGAGCTTTCACTTGCGGCCAACAGGCCTGCGGCGACCCATGCAAACGGCATCCAACGTCGAACATCCATCCCTGTGCTCCCTGCGTTGATTCACCGCCATGGTAGCGCTCCACTGCCGTCACCCTGTTCACATGCCGGCTGTCCGGCCACAGCGTGGGCTCAGGGCCGCCAGTTGGCGTTGTTCTCCCAGAACTCCACCGAGCGCCGGTAGGCCTCCCGGTCCAGCGGTACACCGGAACCGCCCTCCTCCACGCCCAGCGCATTGCGCATCATCGTGATCGGCGCCATCGGCACCTCTTCCGGTTCGGCGGTGTAGATGCAGCCGACGATGCCCCAGTCGGCCTCGATCGGTGAACCTTCCCTCGCCAGCTGCCCGGCGCTGTACAGGATCACCACCAGGTAGTTCGCGCGCGGGGACTCCACACCCTCGAACCAGCGCACCAGTACCGGCAGTTCCTCACGGTTGCGCGCTTCGTAGCCGCTGCGCAGCAGATGGCGGTTGTCCTCGGTGACCGGCACCGTCAGGCAGCGCGTGCTGGTCCAGTTCTCATAGACGAACAACTTGCAGAACGGCGCGTAGCCGTCGAGCACCTTCAGCGGTGCGTGCGCATTGAGGTGTGCCTCGAACTGCTCGGCAGTGCAGTCCTGGAGGGTGTTGCCGCGCGGCACGCGCGGGAACAGGCGGGGGCGGGCGAAATCGGTGAGGACGATGGACATGGCAGGGCGTGATCAGGAGTTCCACCGCACAGGGTAACCGCCCCGGAGCCAGGCCGGGCCAGATGCCGATGGTCACTGGCGCCCGTGTCCGGCTTGCAGCACCCTGCGGACGACCCAATGCAAGGATTGCCGGCTCATGGATGCAGCACGTGCGTTGCCCCGTTCCGCCCACCGTCGGCGATGGCCGATCGTTCTGGCCATCCTCCTGCTGGCGCCGCCATTGCTGTTCGCCGCCGCTCTGCTCTGGCCGCTGTCGGCACCGCCGTTGCCCGAGCCGGGCAACAGCCGCGTGATCGTCAACGCGCGGGTGGTGGACGTCGCGCGTGGCCAGGTCAGCGAACCCACGACAGTGACAGTGCGCAGCGGCACGATCATCGCCATCGGCGAAACGCCACGGGACACCACATTGCCGGTGCTAGATGCCGGCGGCCGCTGGCTGCTGCCCGGCTTCTGGGACATGCATACCCATGCACTGCAGCTGTCACCGCAACTGCAGTTCGCACTGATGCTGGCCAATGGCATTACCGGCACCCGCGACATGATGGACTGCCCGCAGGCTACCGACCCGCTGATCGCCTGCGTGGCTGACAAGCGCCGCTGGACTGCACAGGCCATCGCAGGGCAACAGGTCGCACCCCGCTTCGTGCAGATCGCCAGCTTCTATTTCGAGGATCCATCACTCTCGCCAGAGGCTGCCGCATTGCGGGCGCACGCGTACAGCGCCCGTGGCGTCGACGCGTTGAAGGTCTACAACAAGCTGCGTGCGGATACCTACCAGCGGCTGGCCACCGAGGCACGGCAGCTGCATCGTCCACTGGTCGGCCACCTGCCCAGGGCTGTGCCTCTGGAAGACGCGGTGCAAGCAGGCCAGCGAAGCTTCGAACACGCCCATCTGTTCGTGCGCCACTGCTTCGACAACGCGGCGGCATGGCGCGGTGGCGCGCTTGACGGCGAAGACCCGACTGGACTGGCCGAACGCATGGTGGCCAGCTATCAGCCCGCGCTCTGCAGCAAAGCGTTCGGTTTGATGCAGGCCAGTGCTGCAGCATTCGTGCCAACGCATGTCACCCGCGAAGAAGATGCACGTGCACGCGACCCCGCCTTCGTCAACGATCCGCGCTTGGCCTATCTGGACCCGCTCTCACGCTGGGCGTGGCGTGATGACCTGCAGGCCACCGTGGCGCGCTATCCCGGCCGACGCGGCGAAGACGCACTGAAGACCTACTTCGAGCATGGGTTGGCACTGACCGGTGCGGCGCATCGTGCCGGCGTCACCGTGCTGGTCGGCACCGATACCGGATTGGGCGGCTTCCGCTACCACGATGAACTGCAGTGGCTGCGGCACGCCGGCCTGAGCCAGGCCGACGTGCTGCGCGCAGCCACGCTGCAGGCCGCGCGTCATCTGCAGTTGCAGGCATCGCATGGCAGCGTCGAAGTCGGCAAAGCCGCAGACCTGGTGCTGCTTGATGGCAACCCGCTGCACGACACCGCCAATACCCGTCGCGTGCATGCGGTACTGCTGGCCGGCCACCTCTATGACCGCCCGCGGCTGGATGCGCTGCTGGCCTATGCGCGCGGGCAGGCACGCTCACCCGCCGTAATGGCACGCCTGCTGTGGGGCTTCATCACCAGCCCGGTCAGTGCCGAGCTGTAGCGGCAGCTACAACGCCATCCGCTCGCGCAGTTCACGTGCCTGCCGCCGCGACACTTCCACCTCACTGCCATCATCCAGCGTCAGCTCGTAACCATCGGCAATGCTGGGCGTTACGCCACGGATGCGGCGCAGGTTGACCAGGGTATTGCGGTTGGCACGGAAGAACAGATCCTGCGGCAGGCGTGTTTCCAGCGCACTCAGGCTGCGGGTCAGCAAGGCGTTCTGGTCGCGGAACCACAGCCGCGTGTAATTGCCATCCACCACCAGCCGTCGGATCTCGGAGACCGCCACGAACCAGCAGCGTTCTCCCTCGCGCACGAACACCTGGTCCTGCGCGCCCAGTGTGCTGCGCGGCTCCCGCGTTTCGCCCGCCACCACCTCGCGCTGGCGCGCCCGCTCCAGTGCCTCCAGCAAGCGTGGCGCCTCGACAGGCTTCACCAGATAATCCAGCGCATTGGCCTGGAACGCGCGCACGGCGTAGGTGTCGTAGGCGGTGACGAACACCACTGCAGGCACCGTCTCCAGGCCGTCCAGCACATCGAAACCACTGCCGGAAGGCATCTGCACGTCCAGCAGCACCAGGTCCGGCGCCAGCGTGGCGATCGCCTCGCGCGCGGCAGGCACATCGTCGGCCTCACCCACGCACTGCACCCATGGCAGCGCCGACAACAGCGTACGCAGCTCCTGCCGCGCCAGCCGCGCATCATCAACGATCAACACACGCAGCGTGGCACTCATTGTGGAATCTCCAGCAGGGCCTGCATGCGGTCGCCGACCGGTTGCAGCGTGAAACGCCCCTGCGTGCCGAGCTGTGCACGCAGGTAGGCAAGGCCGACGCCATGCCCATGGGCAGGCTCGCTGGCGCTGCCCAGCGGGTTGTCCACCTGCAGTCGCAATACATCGCCGTCCAGCGTGGCCTGGATCTGTACCTCGCCACCACCGGGGCGGCTGGCAATGCCGTGCTTGATCGCATTCTCCACCAGCAGCTGCAGCGCCATCGCCGGCAACTGCGCCTGCAGGGCGTCAGCATCGATGCGCCGAGCTACCTGCAGGCGCTGCTCGAAGTGGATCGCCTCGATGGCCAGGTAATCGTCGACCACCGCCAGTTCCTCGGCCAGCGTGACCTGCTCGCTGCGGTTATGCGCCAGCGCCTGGCGCAGCGTACGCGACAGGCGGGTGACCATGTCGCGGGCCCGCTCGGGGTCTTCCAGAATCAACGCGCGCAAGTTGTTCAGCGCATTGAACATGAAATGCGGATTGAGCCGCGCACGCAGGGCATCACGCTCCAGGGCGCTGCGTTCGGCCTCGGCGCGCAGGCGCGCCAGCTCACTGTGGCGTGCCCGCCGCAAGCCGTGGAGGCCTGCCCACAGGCCCGTCCACATCAGCAGGAACAGCGCGGTGTTCATCCAGTACACCAGCAGCGAAGACCATCGGTAATCCGCGTGGCCACCGGGCAGCTGCACCCAGCCCAGTGCCAGCGCCGGCAGCAGCAGCGCCGCCGTCATCGCCTGTGCGACGCTGGCACCGGCCACCACACCGGCGGCCAGTTTCAACACCAGGCTGCCCAGGCTCCCCTCCCACCAGCGCTGGCGCAGCGCCACCGCGCGCAGCATGCCACTGCACAGCCACAGGCAGGCGGCCACGCTGACGGTGATCAACACGATGCCGCTGAACACCACGCCGCCGCCGATCCGCATCCCCGCCCACAGCCCGTACATCGCATAACCCGCCCATGCCAGTGCATTGAGCGTCCAGAAGCGGCGGGATGAGGTAGTGGCGTCCATGCGGGCTCTCGGCGAGGACAAGGGTCAGGGGTGCGCGGCGAGGAAACGCTGCACCTGCTCCTGCAGCCAGCGCGGATCATCCCACATCAGGAAGTGGAACCCCTGTGCGCTCATCGCAATCTGCACGCCCTGAAGCTTCGCGTACTGGGCCTGGAACACCGCGCGCGTGCTGGCCTCGGTGCCGCCCATCGGCTGGTAACCGGCCCAGCTGCCCAGCACCAGCGTCGGTGCGCTGATCGAGGCGATGCTGTCGCGCAGGTCGGTGGTCATCACCGCATGCATGGCATCGGCGGTGGTCTGGCGGTCACTGCCTTCGCCCCAGCGGCCCAGCTCGGCCTGGCGCTGCGGATCACGGGTCATGCCCGGAAGGCCCGCCTTCAACTGCGCCTGCCATTGCGCGGCGTCGGCAGCGAGCATGCCCTTGCGCAGCTGGTCGGCGATCGGCCGCACGCTGTCTGCGGTGGCCTTCGGGTCACGCGCGGCTGGCAGGAACGGCAGTGCATCGACCACCATCAGGGCGCTGACCGCCGCCGGCTCGGCCTGCGCCATCTGCAGGCCCAGCAGGCCACCCAGGCTGTGTCCGATCACCACCACCGGGCCCAGGTGCCGGTCATGCAGGTAGGCCAGCAGCTGCCCGCGCATGGCCGGCAGGAAGTCGGCCGGGCGCGGATCAGCGGCTGCGGCGCCGGCAAAGCCGGGCAGCTGCACCAGATGGCACTGCACATCCTTCAGGGCCAGGCAGGTCTCGCGCCAGACCTCGGCGCTGCTGTTCAGGCCGGGGATCATCAGCAGCGGGCGCCCCTTGCCGACCACCTCGACCTGCACCTTGCCCGCAGCCAGGGCGCCGGCGGCATGCGCCGAGCCGGAGCCGAGTACGGCCATTGCCATGCCGATCATGGCCAGCCGGGCCAGCGCCTTCATTGCGTACCAGAGTGCCAGGAAGATCTTCATCGTCAGCTCCTTCATCGGGTGGGTGTTGCCGGGATGGGATCAGCGTGCCGCCGGCCGCGGCATCCGGGTTGCAATTCCGGAGCAGCGGCCGGAGACCGGGGCAAACGGTCGCAGGCGACGGACGGTATCTTTCCGCGCAGCCAACCAACATCCATCTTGATGAAGCGATATACTGATCCGCACCCGCCGCTGCCGCCCGTGCCATGACCGCCATCAGCTTCGAGTTCTATCCGCCCAAGACCGACGAACAGCGCAGCCAGCTGGACCGCGCCGCGGCAAAGCTGAAGGACTACGATCCCCAGTACGTGTCGTGTACCTTCGGTGCCGGTGGCTCGACCCTGAGCTATACCTCCGAAACCGTGCGCCACCTCAACCAGCACCATGGATTCGATGCAGCACCGCACCTGTCCTGCGTCGGCGGCACCCGTCAGGAAATCCGCGAGCTGCTCAAGCTGTACCGCGCCATCGGTTGCCGCCGCCTGGTCGCGCTGCGCGGCGACCTGCCGTCGGGCATGGGCTTTCCCGGCGACATGCGCTACGCCGCCGAACTGATCGACTTCATCCGTGCCGAGCACGGCGATGCGTTCCACATCGAAGTGGGCGCGTACCCCGAAACGCATCCGCAGGCCGCTGACGCACTGGCCGACCTGAAGCACTTCAAGGCCAAGATCGATGCCGGTGCCGATGCGGCGATCACCCAGTACTTCTTCAACCCGGATGCCTACTTCCACTTCGTCGATGAAGTGCGGCGGCTGGGTGTACAGGTGCCGATCACCCCGGGCATCATGCCGATCGCCAATTTCAGCCAGCTGCGCCGCTTCTCCGAACAGTGTGGTGCGGAGATTCCGCGCTGGATCAGCCGCAAGATGCAGGCCTACGGCGATGATGCGGAGTCGGTGCGTGCATTCGGCACTGAAGTGGTGGCCCGACTGTGCCAGCGCCTGATCGAGGGCGGCGCACCCGGCCTGCACTTCTACACCCTGAACCTGGCCAAGCCGACCACCTCGGTGCTGAAGCTGCTGCAAGGCTGAGAGCACGGCGCGCAAGCGTGATCGGCGCTACCCTGCGGGGATGACCCGGCTTTCCTTCCTGCTGTTGCTGCTGCCGCTGTGCGTGCTGTCGAGCGTCGCCCACGCACAGTCCACCCGCCTGAACCGCTGCACCGATGCGCGGGGCCAGAGCGTGTATACCGATCGTCCCTGCGACAGCCTGGGTGCGCAGTCGCGGCTGCCACCGCCTGCGCCCGCCGGCAATACCCTGCAGCGCGACACCCTGGGGGCACGCTGCCCGCGGCGGCTCAGCGAACTGGTGGATGCGCTGCGCGTCGGCATCGTCAGCAACGATGTGAACCGACTGTCCTCGCTGTACCTGTGGGGCGCGGTCTCCGATGCGGGCGCGCAGCGCATCCTCGGCCAGTTGGAATCGTTGGCGCGGCGGCCATGGGTGGACGTAGTGCCGGTGTACCCCTCGCAGGCGCTGCCGCAATCGCAGGAGGAGGGCCAGAGCCCTGCTGCGCAGGGATCCGACCCTGAGCCGCCGGCCGTTCGCCATCCGGTCGGACTCCGCCTGGAGCAGACGTTGCCGGGCAGCGCAGCGCGCGCTTCGACGGTGCTGGGATTGCGGCGGCAGTACGGGTGTTTCTGGATCACGTTGTGATCGGTAGGGTCAGAGCCCCGCGTTGCGATGATCCGCCCCTGACATCACGCCGGCCACAGCGCGCGAATGGCGGCGATGCCCTGCCCACCATGGCGACGCGCCTCACTAATGTGGCCATTGCCCATGCCACCCAGCGCGTAGATCGGCAGTGACACCTGCGCACGCAGCTCGGCGAAGGCATCCCAGCCCAGCGGCACCGCATCCGGATGGCTGGCCGTGGCCTGCACCGGACCCAGCACGGCGAAGTCGCAGCCCAACTGCTGTGCGGCCTTCAGCTGCTGCAGGTCGTGGCAGGAGGCGGCCACCAGCTGGCCTTCGGGCAGCGGACGCTGCGACAGCTCCAGCAGCTGTTCGCTGCCCAGATGCACGCCCACGCCCAATGCGCGTGCCAGCTCGATATCGCGGTTGAGCAACCACTGCACCCCGCTGCGACGATGCGCGCGCACGGCCTGTTCGACCATCGCCTGCCGCTGCGGATGCGCCGTCGGCAAGCGCAGCTGGATGCGCTGCTGGCCCGCGGCCACAGCGCGCTGCAGCTGTTCATGCCAATGCTGCATGCCGCCCTCATCATCCGCTGGCGCCGGGGTGATCAGGTAGCTGTCAGGCTGGCGCAGGGCGGCCACCACCGGCAGGTCTGCCGGTGGCATTGAATAGCGGCCCAGCTTGTCCGGCGCCACCCAGGTAATGGCCTGGCCCTCCCGCCCACGCGGTGTCCCCTTCCAGCTGCGCACGTGGCGCACTTCCAGGGTCAGATGCTTGTCCGGATAGCGCTGCGGCACATCCATCAGCCACTCGCCGACATCGGCCTCGATGCCCAGTTCCTCGCGCAGCTCACGCACCAGCGCCTGTTCGGAGGTCTCGCCGGATTCACGCTTGCCGCCGGGGAATTCCCACAGGCCGGCCATGTCGCGGTTCTCGGTACGGCGGTTGAGCAGCACGCGGCCACGGGCGTCGGTGATGACGGCGGCCACAACGTGGATCGATCGGGTGGGGGAAGGCATAGGGGAAGCATGCCCAGAACAGGGCGACTGGCGCAATCACGGATCCGGTGCAGCTCCGCCGCCATAAACGAAAAGCCCCGCTTTCGCGGGGCTCTTCGGGGTCAGCTCAGCTGGCCGTGGCAGTGCTTGTACTTCTTGCCACTGCCGCACGGGCACGGATCGTTGCGGCCGATCTTCAGCTCGTCGCGCTGCATCTGCGCCACGCCCTGCTGGGCAGCCTGCACCTGCGCGGCTTCCTCGTCGGCGCTGTAGCCGCCCACATCCTGGTGCTGGAACTGCGACTGGCTCAGGCGGGCTTCGGCCTGCTGGCGTTCGGCCGCTTCCAGCGCCTGCACTTCCTCGTCGCTGCGGATGCGCACGCGCGACAGCAGGGTCACCACTTCGCGCTTGACGTTCTCCAGCATGTCCGAGAACAGTTCGAAGGCTTCCTTCTTGTATTCCTGCTTGGGCTGCTTCTGCGCGTAACCACGCAGGTAGATGCCCTGGCGCAGGTAATCCATGCGCGCCAGGTGCTCCTTCCAGCTCTGGTCCAGCACGGTCAGCATCACGTGCTTCTCCAGCGCGCGCATGGTCTCTTCGCCCACGCCGGCTTCCTTCTCGGCGAAGTGCTGGTTGACGCGTTCCTGCACCTTGGCAGCAATCGCCTCGGCGTCCAGTTCCTCGTGTTCCTTGACCAGGTCGGTCAGCGACATCTGCAGGCCGAAGTCCGACTCCAGGGTCGCTTCCAGGCCACGCAGGTCCCACTGCTCGTCGATCGAGTTCGGCGGCACGAAGCGGGCCACCACGTCGAAGATCACGTCGTCGCGGATGCCGTCGACGTTGTCCTTCACCGACTCGGCGTCCAGCAGTTCGTCGCGCTGGGCGTAGATCACCTTGCGCTGGTCGTTGTTGACGTCGTCGAAGTCCAGCAGGTTCTTGCGGATGTCGAAGTTGTGGGCCTCGACCTTGCGCTGCGCCTTCTCGATCTGGCGGCTGACCAGACGATCTTCGATGACGTCGTCTTCCTTCATGCCCATCATGCGCATGGCCTTCTGCACCCAGTCGGAGGCGAAGATGCGCATCAGGTTGTCTTCCAGCGACAGGTAGAAGCGGGACGAACCCGGGTCACCCTGGCGGCCCGAACGGCCACGCAGCTGATTGTCGATACGGCGCGATTCATGGCGCTCGGTGCCGACGATGTGCAGGCCACCTGCAGCCTTGACGGCCTCATGGCGCTTCTGCCATTCGGCCTTGACCGCGGCCTTCTGCTCGTCGGTGGCGCCTTCGCCCAGCTCGTGGATTTCCGCTTCCAGCGAACCGCCCAGCACGATGTCGGTACCACGACCGGCCATGTTGGTGGCGATGGTGACCGCGGCCGGACGGCCGGCATTGGCGACGATGGTGGCTTCGCGGTCATGCTGCTTGGCGTTGAGCACTTCGTGCTTCACGCCCGCCTTGCGCAGGTGCTCGGACAGCATTTCCGAGGTTTCGATGGAGGTGGTACCCACCAGCACCGGCTGGCCGCGCTTGGCGCACTCTTCAATGTCGGCCAGCACCGCGTTGAACTTGCCCTTGCGGTTGAGGAACACCTGGTCCGGGCTGTCCTTGCGGATGGTCGGGCGGTTGGTCGGGATCACCACCACTTCCAGGCCGTAGATGCTCTGGAATTCGAAGGCTTCGGTATCGGCCGTACCGGTCATGCCGGACAGCTTCTTGTACATGCGGAACAGGTTCTGGAAGGTAATGCTCGCCAGCGTCTGGTTCTCGCGCTGGACCGGCACGCCTTCCTTCGCTTCCACGGCCTGGTGCAGGCCATCGGACCAACGACGGCCGGACAGGGTGCGGCCGGTGAACTCATCGACGATGACCACTTCGCCGTCGCGCACGATGTAGTCCACGTCACGCTGGTAGATCGCGTGCGCGCGCAGCGCGGCGTTGAGGTGGTGGACCACCGTCAGGTTCTGCGGTGCGTACAGGCCTTCGGTCTCGCCGTCGAGGATGCCGGCCTCGACCAGCAGCTGCTCGGCATGCTCCATGCCCGCTTCGGACAGGTGCACCTGCTTGCCCTTCTCGTCGACCCAGAAGTCGCCTTCGCCGTCTTCCACTTCCTGCTTGACCAGGTTCGGCACGACGCGGTTGACGCGGATGTACAGCTCCGGGGAATCATCGGCCGGGCCGGAGATGATCAGCGGGGTACGCGCTTCATCGATCAGGATGGAGTCGACTTCGTCGACGATGGCGTAGTGCAGGCCGCGCTGATAGCGGTCGGCCTTGGACAGCGCCATGTTGTCGCGCAGGTAGTCGAAACCGAATTCGTTGTTGGTGCCGTAGGTGATGTCCGAGGCGTAGGCTTCGCGCTTGTCGCTGTGCGGCATGCCCGGGTAGACCACGCCCACGCTCAGGCCCAGCCAGTTGTACAGCTTGCCCATCTGCGCGGCGTCGCGGCGCGCCAGGTAGTCGTTCACGGTGACCACGTGCACGCCCTTGCCTTCCAGCGCGTTGAGGTACACCGGCAGGGTCGCCACCAGGGTCTTGCCTTCACCGGTGCGCATTTCTGCGATCTTGCCCAGGTGAAGCACCATACCGCCGATCAGCTGCACGTCGTAGTGGCGCATGCCCAGCACGCGGCGACCGGCCTCGCGGCAGACCGCGAACGCTTCCGGAAGCACCTTGTCCAGGGCTTCACCATCGGCGATGCGCTGCTTGAACTCCGGCGTCTTGGCCTGAAGCTGCTCGTCGGAAAGCTTCTCGATCTCCGGCTCCAGCGCATTGATCTTGGCGACGATGCGGTTGAGCTGGCGCAGCTGTCGTTCGTTACGACTGCCAAATACGCGGGTAAGCAGGCTGTTGATCATTGAAGGAACCGGGTTGGATGGACACGACGCCCGGCCTCCCCCTTGGGATCCGTCCGCCGCAAACGAAACAGGGCGCCTGGCGCCCTGTCGATGGCAACACCCATTGTAGCTTGGGACGGCCCGCTGAGGTTTCAACCCCGAGGGGTAGTGCAGGCCGCTGGCCGGAGCCTCGTTCGGCAACCTCAAGGAATTGCCGGCCAGCGGCCGGCACTACCAGAACGGATCAGCCGCGGCTGACGCGGCCGACCGGCGTGTTGCCGCCGTCGCCGAGGAACTTGCGCGGGTTGACCACGTTGCCGTTCTCCCACACCTCGAAGTGCACGTGGGCGCCGGTCGAACGACCGGTGGAACCGGCCTTGGCCACTTCCTGCCCGGCACGGACCAGGTCGCCGACCTTCACCACCAGGCGCGAATTGTGCGCGTAGCGGGTGACGTAGCCATTACCGTGGTCGACATCGACCACGTTGCCGTAGCCGCCCTTCACACCGGCGAAGCTGACCACACCCTCGGCCACGGCCATCACCGGGTCACCGACCTTGGCGTGGAAGTCCATGCCCTTGTGGGTGGCGGCACCGCGGCCGAACGGGTCGGCACGGGTGCCGAAGCCGGAGGTCACATAGCTGTTGCGGATCGGCATGCGCGAGGGCACGGCGTTCTGCTGCAGCTGGTGGTCGAACATCAGCGATTCCATTACCGACAGCTGGCGGCCTGAAGCAGCGAAGCGCTGCTCCAGCACCTGTAAGTCGGCGTTGACGTCCTTGACCGGGATGTCGCTGGTCGGGCCGCTGGCGTCACCGTCACCGAGACCGGGGGTCTCGTTGAAGTCGAACTCGCCGTCTTCCAGCTTGCCCATCTGGGTCAGCCGTTCGCCGAGGGCGTTGAGGCGGGTGGCCTGGGCCTGCAGCTCGCCGAGGCGGGCCGCCAGCGCGTTGACCTGGGTCTGCGCATCGCGCTTGACCTTGGCCAGCTCCGCATCCTGGCGCTCGACCTTGGCCTGCAGCCGGGAATCATTCAGCGCGCTGGCGCCAATGCCGCCAGCAAGGCCGATAATGCAGCCTACCCCGAGCACGCTGCCCAGCAGGGCGCGGGGGCGGTCCTCGAAATAGAACCGCAAACGCGCGATGGGCGACGCCTTGGCCTGTCCTTCACGCGTTTTGATTACGATCTTTTTGAATGCCATCAGTGAGTTTTCATGTCTGAGCCGAAATCCAGCGTTCGCCCCGCGTCAGTGCCGAAGCCGGCGCTGGATGCGGTGATGGCGGACAAAAGCGGGAACCCGCTGCGGCGTGCCTTGTGGCTCGACGCGCTGGACCGTCAGTTGCGCCCCCAGTTGCCGCCACCTCTGCGCAGCCGTTGCCGGTTGGCCAATGTGGACGGGGAACACCTCGTTTTTCTCGTCGAGTCCCCGGTCTGGCATGCCAAGTTGCGGCTTGCCGAAGCCCAGTTGCTCGACGCGGCCCGTTCCATCGGGCTGAAGGCCACCAGGGTGACCATCAAGACTGCGTCTCCCACTCCCACGCGCTCCCCAGCGCTCGACAACCGGAATGGACCCCACGCAGTTTCAGCCGCCACGCACAAAGGGCTACGCGACGCCTTGGCTTGCCTGCAGGACGTTCCTTCGAAGCCGAAGAAGCGGTCCTGACGACAACGGAGCATCCGGCTCCGCTCCCCGTCGCGCGTGTCACCACGGCGTGAAACATTTCGGGGGCCGGGTCGCATCCTAGCTGCCATCCGGGGGCCTGTCGTTAGATTGTTGTTAAAACTGCGTTAAATTCAGGCTTCCGATCCAACAGGTTCACAAAACCGTGACCTCGAACCGGCCTTGACGCGCGTCAAGCATGCTGAATGCGCCGAACACGCCTGAAACGACAACGCCGCCCTGGAAGGCGGCGTTTTTGTCTTTCAATTCAACAGCCTACAGAAATCAGGCGTAGGCCGGAGTAGCGTATTCCACCGGGTCCGGCGTCGCCGGCGAGTCGAAGCTGACCCATTCCCAGGCAGTGGCGTCGGCCATCAGCGCCCGCACCAGCTTGTTGTTGAGGGCGTGACCGGACTTGAAGCCTTCGTAGGCACCCAGCACCTGGCCACCGGCCAGATAGAGGTCGCCGATCGCATCGAGGATCTTGTGGCGCACGAATTCGTCGGCGTAGCGCAGGCCGTCTTCGTTGAGCACGCGGAACTCGTCCAGCACGATGGCGTTGTCCATCGAACCGCCCAGGCCCAGATTGCGCTCGCGCATGTATTCCAGGTCGCGCATGAAACCGAAGGTGCGCGCGCGGGAGATTTCCTTGGTGTAGGCCAGCGTCGAGAACTCGATTTCCTGGCGCGACTGCTTGGCCGGGATCATCGGGTGATCGAACTGGATGGTGAAGCCCAGCTTGTAGCCCTCGTACGGGGTGAAGCGGGCCACCTTGTCGCCCTCGGTCACTTCCACGGTCTTCAGCACGCGGATGAAGCGCTTGGGCGCCTCCTGTTCCACGATGCCCGCCGACTGCAGCAGGAACACGAACGGGCCGGCCGAACCGTCCATGATCGGCAGCTCGGCCGAGGACAGTTCGACGATGATGTTGTCCACACCCAGGCCGGCCAGCGCCGACATCAGGTGTTCGACGGTCTGGATCTTGGCGTCGTTGCAGGTCAGGCCGGTGCACAGGGTCACTTCGGTGACCAGCTCGGCCTTGGCCGGCACTTCCACCACCGGGTCCAGGTCCACGCGGCGGAACACGATGCCATGGTTGACCGGTGCCGGGCGCAGGGTCATGTAGACCTTGTCACCGCTGTGCAGGCCAACGCCGGTGGCGCGGATCGTGTTCTTGAGGGTGCGTTGCTGGATCATGGGGGATGGACCGGAAGTGACACATTAGATTAACACGCACGGTCCCCTACCCCGACTGAAACGCCGGCAGGACACACCGGCGCGCCGGTAGGACGCGCGTGAAGCAGGGCGGCCGGGCCCATCCTGGCCCGGCGCCCGCGTTTTCAGGACATGGTGGCGCAACCCGGGGAGGACAAGCCCCGGGCAGCCCCGCTCAGTCCGCCTGGCGGCGCAGGAAGGCCGGGATGTCCAGGTAATCGTTCGGCAGTTCCGCTGCAGCCGGGGCCGAAGCGGCCGGGGCCGACGGGGTGGAGGCTGCCGCGGTGTCGCTGCTGGCACGACGCAGGCCCAGGCCCATCCCGCCAACAGCCTTGGACACGGCGTCGCCGCCATTGTCGAACTCGCCGAACTCCGGCTGGCCGGTGGTGGCGTTGCGGACCAGCTTGATCGGCGCGCGCTCGCCCGGACGCTGGGTCTTGCTGGCCGAGATGCGGTTCAGGCCGGTGGCGACCACCGTCACGCGCACTTCGTCCTGCATGTCCGGGTCCAGCACGGTACCCACCACCACGGTGGCGTCTTCGGAAGCGAAGCCGTCGATGGTACGGCCGATCTCGTCGAACTCGGCCATGGTGAAGTCGGCGCCGGCGGTGATGTTGACCAGGATGCCGTTGGCACCGGCCAGGTTCACGTCGTCCAGCAGCGGGTTCTGGATCGCCGACTCGGCAGCGGCCTGCGCGCGGTCATCGCCGCGGGCGGTACCGGTGCCCATCATCGCCAGGCCCATTTCGGACATGACGGTGCGCACGTCGGCGAAGTCGACGTTGATCAGGCCCGGACGCACGATCAGGTCGGCAATGCCCTGCACGGCGCCCTGCAGCACGTCGTTGGCGGCACGGAAGGCCTGGATCATGGTCGCGTTGCGACCCAGCACGGTGATCAGCTTCTCGTTCGGGATGGTGATCAGCGAGTCGCAGTGCTGGCTCAGTTCCTCGATGCCCTTCAGCGCGACCTGCATGCGGCGACGGCCTTCGAACGGGAACGGCTTGGTGACCACGGCCACGGTCAGGATGCCCATTTCCTTGGCCAGCTGTGCCACCACCGGCGCAGCGCCGGTACCGGTGCCACCGCCCATGCCAGCGGTGATGAACACCATGTCCGCACCCTGCAGCGCGTCCATGATGCGCTCACGGTCTTCCAGCGCGGCCTGGCGGCCGACTTCCGGGTTCGCGCCTGCGCCCAGGCCCTTGGTCACGTTGGTACCCAGCTGCAGCTGCAGCTTGGCACCACAATTCTTGATGGCCTGCGAGTCGGTGTTGGCAGTGATGAATTCCACGCCATCCACCGCCGAGTTGACCATGTGCGCCACGGCATTGCCGCCGCCGCCGCCCACGCCAACAACCTTGATCACCGCATTGGGTGCCATCTTTTCGATCAGTTCAAAATGCGCCATGTCCGTGTCCTCGTTGTATCCGCTTTCGATTGCATGGGCATTCGGGCGTCCTGCCTTCGTGCTGCATGCCGTCGTTGCGGCTGTGTGGGTTATGTGTTGCCGGTGTTGCGTCGTGTTGCCGGTGTTGCAACCGGGCGAGCCCGGGTAGTGCAGGTTCCGCGTCAGAACTCGCCGCGGAACCAGGTCTTGAGTTTCTTGAACATGCTTCCAGCGCGCCCGGTCGGCAGCGACGGCCGCCGCGGGTGCTCGATCTGGCTGCCCATCAGCAGCAGGCCCACGCCGGTGGCATGCACCGGGTTGCCGACCACTTCGCCCAGGCCGGTGACGTGCTGCGGGATGCCCACGCGCACCGGCATCTGCAGCATTTCCTCGGCCAGTTCGACCACGCCTTCCATCTTCGAAGCGCCACCGGTCAGCACCATGCCGGCGCGCACCAGTTCCTCGAAGCCGGAGCGGCGCAGTTCGGCCTGCACCATCTCGAAGATTTCCTCGTAGCGGCCCTGCACGGCCTGCGCCAGCGAGTGGCGCGGCATGCGGCGCGGCGGGCGGTCGCCCACCGACGGCACCTGGATGCTTTCCTCGGCAGTGGCCAACTGGGCCAGCGCGCAGGCATAGCGCACCTTGATCTGCTCGGCTTCCGGAGTCGGCGTGCGCAGCATGTGCGCGATGTCGTTGGTGACGTGGTCGCCGGCGATCGGCAGCGAAGCCGTGTGGCAGATCGCACCCTGCACGAATACGGCGATGTCGGTGGTGCCAGCGCCCATGTCGACCAGCACCACGCCCAGCTCGCGCTCGTCGGCGGTCAGCACCGCCACGCTGGAGGCCAGCGAGGACAGCACCAGATCGTCCACCTGCAGACCGCAGCGCTGCACGCACTTGCTGATGTTGGCTGCGGCCGACTGCGCACACACCACCAGGTGGGCGTGCACTTCCAGGCGTACGCCAGTCATGCCGACCGGGTTGCGGATGCCTTCCTGCGAATCGTCCAGAACGTACTCGCGCGGGATCGCGTGCAGGATCTTCTGGTCGGCCGGAATCGCCACCGCCTTGGCCGCGTCCAGCACGCGATCCAGGTCGCCCCAGGTCACTTCACCGTCGCGGATCGGCACGATGCCGGGCGAGTTCTTGCACTGCACGTGGTTGCCGGAGATCGAGGCGTACACCGAGCGGATCTCACAGCCAGCCATCAGTTCGGCTTCTTCCACCGCGCGCTGGATCGACTGCACGGTCGATTCGATGTCCACCACCACGCCGCGCTTCAAACCGCGCGACTCGTGCGAGCCGATGCCGATCACTTCGATCGGGTTGCCCGGCGAATACTCGCCCACCAGCGCCACCACCTTGGAGGTGCCGATGTCCAGGCCAACGATCAGCGATTTGTCACCCTTGCGATTCATGTCCTTTCCTGCGTCCTGCTGGCTGGGGTCGCCGACGTTTTCGCCGGCGTGGCCGGGGTACCCCAGCTCAGCGTGAAACCATTGGTGTAACGGAGGTCGGCGCGCTCGATCGGCGCGTCCTGACGGTTCAACTGCGGCAGCACCTTGACGAAACGCTGCATGCGCGAGCGTGCATCGTCGCGACCGACCACCACTTCAGTGCCGTTGCTCAGCACCAGCGACCAGCTGCCACGCGCATCCATCGTCACCCGGCGCACGTCGACGCCGGCCGGTGCGAACAATGCACGCGAGTCGCTGTACAGCTTCATCACTTCTTCGGTCTGGCTGTCCGGACCATCCAGTTCGGGCAGCGCCAGATCGGCCAGCTTCTTCGGCGTGGGGAACAGCTTGCCCTGCTCGGAGACCAGGCGGTCGTTGCCCCAGCGCGCGAACGGCTTGTGCTCCACCAGGGTCACTTCCAGCACGTCCGGCCACTGCTTGCGCACCTGCGCGCTTTCCACCCAGGGCAGCTGTTCCAGTGCATCCTGCGCGTCCTGCAGCTTGACCGCGAAGAAGCCCGCGTGCGCGTACGGCAGCAGCACCTGCTGCAGCTGCTCGGCCGGCACCCGCTTGAACTCACCATGCACGCGCAGCTTCGCCAGCGGCCAGCGCTCGGCGCCAACCCAGCCATTGACTACGGCTACCACCGGCAGTGCAACCACCGACAGCGCCAACAGCCAGACGAAGATGCGCAGCACCGCGTTCATGCGTGCGAGGCCTCCAGGGTCTGTTCCAGCACGCGCCACACCAGCTCCTCGAAACCGATGCCGGCCTGGCGGGCCGCCTTGGGCACCAGCGAGTGGCTGGTCATGCCCGGCGCAGTGTTCACTTCCAGCAGGAAGAAATGGCCGCTGTCGCGATCACGCATGACATCCACGCGGCCCCAGCCACGGCAACCGGCGGCACGGAACGCGGCCAGCGCGATGCGGCGGATCTCGTCCTCGGCGGCACCGTCCAGGCCCGGGCACAGGTACTGGGTGTCCTCGGCGATATACTTGGCGTTGTAGTCGTACCACTGGCCCTTGGGCACGATGCGGATCGACGGCAGTGCGACGTCACCAAGGATGGCCACGGTCAGTTCGTCGCCGACCACCATCTGTTCCATCAGCAGCTGGCCGTCGTAGCGCGCGGCCAGCGCCACCGCCTCATCCAGGCCGGCGTCGTCGGTCACCCGGCTGATGCCTACGCTGGAACCTTCGTTGGCCGGCTTCACCACCACCGGAAGACCGAGCGCAGCGGCGTTGGCATGCACGTCTTCGGCAGTGACCTTCCGGTACTGCGGGGTCGGCAGGCCCAGCGACAGCCACACCTGCTTGGTGCGGATCTTGTCCATGCTCAGCGCCGAACCCAGCACGTTCGAGCCGGTGTACGGCACGCCGAAGGCGTCCATCAGGCCCTGCACGATGCCGTCCTCACCGCCACCGTTGTGGCCGTGCAGGATGTTGAACACGCGATCGATGCCACCGGCAACCAGCGCCTTGGCCAGCGCCGGGATGCCGTCCACGGCGAACGCATCGACGCCACGCGACTGCAGGGCTTCGAGCACGTTGCGGCCGGAATCCAGCGACACCTCGCGTTCGCTGGAGCTGCCGCCGAGCAGCACGGCGACGCGACCGAACACAGCCGGGTCGGTCACGCGCAGCGGCGGGAAGGTCAGCGCGCTCACGCCTGGTCCTCCCCCTTGAAGCCTTCCACCGCGATGTGGGTGGCTACGGCGCCGATGTCGCCCGCCCCCATCATCAGCAGCAGGTCACCGTCCTGCAGCACGTCCGGCAGCACGCTGGCCAGTTCGGCAGCCTTGCCCACCACCACCGGCTCGCTGCGGCCGCGCGCGCGGATGGCGCGGGCCAGCGCATGCGAATCTGCACCGGCAATGGGTTCCTCGCCGGCTGGGTAGACCTCGCTCAGCACCAGCGCGTCGACGCTGGACAGCACCGCGGCGAACTTGTCGAACTGGTCGCGGGTACGGCTGTAACGGTGCGGCTGGAAGGCCACCACCAGGCGCTTGTCGGCCCAGCCACCACGCGCGGCGGCGAACACCGCTTCCAGCTCGCTCGGATGGTGACCATAGTCATCGATGATGCGCACTTTGGCACCGCTGGCGGTGGTCACTTCACCCAGATCGTTGAAGCGACGGCCGACACCGGCGAAGCTTTCCAGCGCACGTGCGATCGCATCCGGTGCCACGCCCAGCTGCCAGCCCACCGCAGCGGCGGCCAGCGCGTTGAGCACGTTGTGCCTGCCCGGCAGGGCCAGCACCACTTCCTGGCTGGTGCCCTGCGGCAGGCGCAGGGTGAAGCGCATGCGCGACCCTTCCTGCACCACGTTCTCGGCGCGCACGTCGGCCTGCGGGCTCATGCCGTAGCTCATCACGTGGCGCGGGGTCTTGGCGGCCAGCGCGGCCACTTCCGGGTCGTCGATGCACAGCACGGCCAGGCCGTAGAACGGCAGGCGCTGCAGGAACTCGGCGAAGGCCGCCTGCACGCGGGCAAAGTCGTTGCCGTAGTTTTCCAGGTGGTCGGCATCGATGTTCGTGATGATCGACATCAGCGGGTTCAGGCGCAGGAAGCTGCCATCGCTTTCGTCGGCCTCGGCCACCAGCCACTGCCCGCCACCCAGCTTGGCGTTGGCACCGGCAGCCAGCAGCTGGCCACCGATCACGAAGGTCGGGTCCAGACCACCTTCGCTCAGCACCGCCGCGGTCAGGCTGGTGGTGGTGGTCTTGCCGTGCGTGCCGGCCACCGCAATGCCGCGGCGGAAGCGCATCAGCTCGGCCAGCATCGCCGCACGCGGCATGATCGGAATGCGCTGGCTGCGCGCTTCCATCAGTTCCGGGTTGTCTTCGCGGATGGCACTGGAGACCACCACGCAGTCGGTGCCCAGCACGTTGGCCGCGGAGTGGCCGCGCATGATGCGCGCCCCCAGGCCGGCCAGGCGGCGGGTGGCCGCATTGTCGGCGTTGTCCGAGCCGGATACTTCATAGCCCAGCGTCAGCATCACTTCGGCGATGCCGCTCATGCCGGTGCCGCCGATGCCGACGAAATGCACGCGCGGGAACGCGCGCACCAGGTCGTTGGTGTCGTGCAGGCGACGGATCATGCGCGGCCTCGCGCAGGGCAGGCGCGGTGGCATGCCTTCTTCATACAGCTTCCTCAAGAATGATATCGGCGATGCGCTCGGCGGCATCGACCTTGGCCAGGGCACGCGCGGCTTGCGCCATCTGCATGCGGCGGGCGGGATTTTCGGACAGATCGCGCAGCAGTGCGGCAATGCCGTCGGCCAGCGTTCCGTCCTGCTTCAGCAAAACCGCCGCGCCGCGCTCGACCAGGTACTCCGCATTGCGGGTCTGGTGATCGTCGACGGCGGCGGGGAATGGCACCAGCACGCTGCCGACACCGACCGCGCAAAGCTCGGCCAGCGTCGAAGCGCCTGCGCGGCACACCACCAGGTCGGCCCAGGCAAAGGCTTCGGCCATGTCGGCGATGAACGGCGTGATTTCAGCCTGCACGCCGGCCTTGGCATAGGCCTCGACCGCTTCGGCGTGCATCTTCTCGCCACTCTGGTGGCGCACCTGCACCGGAACCCCGGCACCGAGCGCGGCGATCGCCTGCGGCACGCCGGTGTTGAGCGCACGCGCGCCCTGGCTGCCACCGACCACCAGCACGCGCAGCGGACCCTGGCGGTCGGCGAAGCGCTGTTCCGGCGGTGCGATGGCGGCGATCTCCGCACGTACCGGGTTGCCAACAAACTCCTCGCCCTTGGCGAAGGTACCCGGGAAACCGGTCAGCAGCCGGCGCGCGTAGCGCGACAGGATGCGGTTGGTCATGCCGGGAGCGCGATTCTGTTCGTGCACCAGCAGCGGCAGGCCGTGCAGGCGCGTAGCCATGCCACCCGGGCCGGACGCGAAACCACCGAAGGCGACCACCGCACGCGGCTGGCGCTTGCGGATGATCATGCCGGCGGCGCGCAGCGCGCGCATCAACCGCCACGGCGCGCCGAGCAGGGCCAGCTTGCCCTTGCCGCGCAGGCCGGTGATTGCCAGCGTGTCGATCGGAATGTCGTGCTGCGGCACGAGGCGGGTTTCCATCGCACCGTCGGCACCCATCCAGGTGACCGGCACGCCGCGCTCGCGCAGCACGCGGGCCACGGCCAGGCCGGGGAAGATGTGCCCGCCGGTGCCACCGGCCAGGATCATCACTGGACGTGCAGTGTGGGTGGCCGTGTTCATGACAGCCTCCCGAAGGTCGGTTCGATGCGCGACTGCAGGCGGCTGGTGCCGCGTGCAGCATTCGGGGCAGCGGACGCGGATGCGACCGGCTCGGCGCTCATCGGTACGCTGGCGGCCACCGGCGCGGCCGGCTCGTCGCTCGGCTCGGCAGCAACGTCTTCGGCGCCACCGATGCGCACGGCCTGGCGGCGCTCGGCGCGCTTGAGTTCATAGGACACGCGCAGCAGGAGGCCCATCGCCACGCAGGTCATCAGCACCGACGAACCGCCGGAGGAGATCAGCGGCAGGGTCAGGCCCTTGGTCGGCAGGATTCCCAGGTTCACGCCGATCGAGACGAAGGTCTGCATGCTGATCCACAGGCCGATGCCGAAGGCGATGTAGCCGGAGAAGTGCCGCTTCATTTCCACGCAGCGCATGCCCAGCCAGAAGGTCCGGCCAACCAGCAGCGCGTACAGCGCCACGATCACGCAGGTGCCCAGGAAGCCGAATTCCTCGGCGGTAACCGAGAAGATGAAGTCGGTATGCGCTTCGGGCAGGTAGTACAGCTTCTGCACCGAGTTGCCCAGGCCAACGCCGGTCCATTCACCACGGCCCACGGCCATCAGCGCGTTCGACAGCTGGTAGCCGTCACCCTGCTGGTCGGCCCACGGGTCCAGGAAGGAAGTGATGCGGCGCATGCGGTATGGCTCGATGATCGCCAGCGCGCTCATGCCGACCAGGCCGATGATCACCGGCATCGACATGCGCGGCATGTTCACCCCGCCCAGCACCAGCATGCCGGCGGTGATCGCCAGCAGCAGGGTCGACGAACCGAAGTCCGGCTGCAGCAGCAACAGCACCACCAGGGCACCGGCCACGCCCAGCGGCTTGAGCATTGCCGGCCAGGTCGCATTGACCTCGTCGCGGAAACGCACCAGGTAGCTCGACAGCCAGACGATGTAGAGCACTTTCACCGCTTCGACCGTCTGGAACTTGGAGATGCCCAGGTTGATCCAGCGGCGTGCGCCGTTGACCGTGCTGCCCAGGCCCGGTGCGAACACCGCCAGCAGCAGCACGAAGCAGCCCAGCAGCAGCATCTGGTTGTACTGCTCGATGGACTTCAGCTCGGTGCGGGCGGCGATGACCGCCAGCACGATACCCACCGCCAGGAAGATCAGGTGGCGGTTGAGGTAGTAGAACGGGCTGCTCATCAAGGCGATCGAGCTGGACGCCACCATCACCACGCCCACACCGGTGAGCGCGATGATCGCGCCCAGCAGCCACTTGTCGTAGCTGCCTTCGATGGCTTCAAGGCGTGTTGCCTGGCGGGACAGGTCGTTCATCTCAGCGCACCTTCAACGTGGCCAGGCCGATCAGCACGAGCACGACGGAGATGATCCAGAAGCGCACGATGACGCGCGGCTCCGGCCAGCCCTTCAGTTCGAAATGGTGGTGGATCGGCGCCATGCGGAACACGCGCTTGCCGGTCAGCTTGAACGAAGCGACCTGGATCATCACCGACAGCGTTTCGATGACGAACACGCCGCCCATGATCACCAGCACCAGTTCCTGGCGGGTGATCACCGCGATCGTGCCCAGCACCGCGCCCAGCGCCAGCGCGCCGATGTCGCCCATGAACACCATGGCCGGATAGGTGTTGAACCACAGGAAGCCGAGGCCGGCGCCGGCGATGGCCGCGCAGATGATGACCAGCTCGCCGGCGCCCGGAATCTGCGGAATCTGCAGGTAGTTGGCGAATACCACGTTGCCCGAGGCATAGGCGAACACGCCCAGCGCACAGGCCACCAGCACGGTCGGCATGATCGCCAGGCCATCCAGGCCGTCGGTCAGGTTCACCGCGTTGGAGAAGCCGACGATCCAGAAGTAGGCGATGGCGACGAAGCCGATGCCCGCCAGCGGCAGCGCGATCGACTTGAACATCGGGATGTAGAAGGTCAGCGCTGCCGGCACGTCGGCCGTGTAGAACAGGAACAGGCCCGCGGCCAGGCCGAAGATCGACTGCAGCAGATACTTCCAGCGCGACTTCAGGCCGTTCGGGTCGCGGCGGACGATCTTGATCCAGTCGTCATACCAGCCGATGGCACCGAAGCACAGCATCACCGCCAGCACCAGCCACACGTAGCGGTTGCGCAGGTCGGCCCACATCAGCACCGACAGGGTGATGGTGAGCAGGATCAGCGAACCGCCCATGGTCGGCGTACCGGCCTTGGAGAAATGGGTCTGCGGACCGTCCTTGCGGATCGGCTGGCCGCCCTTGAACTGGGCGAGCTTGCGGATCATCGCCGGGCCGAGCCACAGCGACAGGAACAGGGCCGTCAACGCGGCAAGGATGGCGCGGAACGTCTGGTAGTTGAACAGCCCGAACAGGCTCTCCAACTGCTGCAACCATCGAGCCAGTTCATACAACATGCGGGGATTCCTCTCCTTGCGCCAGCAGCGCTTTGACGATCAGGTCCATGGCACTGCCACGGGAACCCTTGACCAGGCAGCGCACACCAGCGTGCAACTCGTCCTGCAGCGCCTGTGACAGCGCACCATGGGTAGCGAAATGGCGTCCACCTTCACCGAAGGCGGACGCAGCGGCGGCACTGAGCGGACCCAGCGCATAAAGCCGCTTCAGTCCGGCGGCGCGTGCACGGATACCGGCCTGCGCATGCAGTGCCTCGCCGTCCGGGCCCAATTCGCGCATGTCGCCCAGCACCAGCCAGCCCTCTTCCGGCGCGGCGGCCAGGGCGTCGATGGCCGCAGCCAGCGAACCCGGGTTGGCGTTGTAGCTGTCGTCCACCAGCACCGCGCCATTGCGCAGCTGATGGGCAATCTGGCGGCCCGGTACCGGCTGCGCTTCGGCCAGGCCGGCCGCAATCAGTGCCAGATCGACACCAGCCGCCAGCGCCAGGCTGGCAGCGGCCAGCGCGTTGCTGACGTTGTGGCGACCCGGCAGGCCCAGCACCACGCGGGCTTCGCCGCTCGGTGCGACCAGGGTGAACTGGCTGCCCTGCGCGCCGGCGCGGATGTCGCGCGCGGTGATGTCCGCAGTGTGCTCCAGGCCGTAGCGCAGTACGCGGCAGCGTGGCGGGGTGCCGACGAAGTGCTGTTCGAACCAGCGGCCGTAGGCATCGTCCACATTGATCACGGCCACGCCATCGGCCGGCAGCACGGCATAGATCGCGCCCTTGGTCACCGCCACGCCGAGCAGGCTGCCCATGCGTTCCAGGTGCGCCGGGGCGATGTTGTTGACCAGCGCATAGCGCGGGCGGGCGATGTCGGTCAGGTAGGCGATGTCGCCCGGCTTGCCCGCGCCCATCTCATAGACGGCGTAGTCGGCATCTTCCGGCGCATCGATCACCGCCAGCGGCAGGCCTATCTCGTTGTTGCGGTTGCCCGGGTTGGCGTAGACCACCTTGTGGGCGTGCCGGGCCACCTGCTGCAGGATCGACAGCAGCAGGCTCTTCACGCTGGTCTTGCCGTTGCTGCCGGTGATCGCGAACACCTCGGTGCCACGGTCGCGCTGCATGCCGGTGGCGATCTTCGCCAGTGCCAGTTCGCTGTCGGCCACCAGCACCTGCGGCAGTTCGATCGGCAGCAGGCGCTCGACCAGCAGCGCACTGGCACCGCGCGCCTGCGCGTCAGTCGCGAAGTCATGGCCGTCGAAACGCTCGCCGCGCAGCGCTACATACAGGCTGCCCGGGCCGAGGCTGCGGGTGTCATTGCTGACCGCATCGATGGCCACGTCGTCGCCGTGGATCTCGCCGCCGGCCCAGTGGGCGATCAGCGAAAGCAGGGTGCGCTTCATGCGGCGCCCTCCCCGGCCTGCGCGCTGAGCACACCGGCCTTGGCCGCCAGTGCAGCGGCGGCCACTTCGGTGTCGTCGAAGTCATGGCGCACGCCATTCACTTCCTGGTACGGCTCGTGGCCCTTGCCGGCGATCAGGATGATGTCGCCGGCACCGGCACGCTTCACCGCCAGGCCGATCGCACGCGCGCGGCTGCGCTGCACGGTCACGGCGGAGGCATCGGTGAAGCCGGCCAGGATGTCGGCCACGATCACGTCGCCATCTTCGCCACGCGGGTTGTCGTCGGTGACGATGACCTGGTTGGCCAGGCGCTCGGCAATGGCCGCCATCTGCGGGCGCTTGCCGGTATCGCGCTCGCCACCGCAACCGAACACGCAGAACAGCGCGCCGTGCAGATGGCCATGCAGGCTGTCCAGCGCCTGTTCCAGCGCGTCCGGGGTGTGTGCGTAATCGACCACCACCGTCGGCAGACCGTCTTCGCCACCCAGGCGGTTCATGCGGCCACGGATCGGCTGCAGTGCCGACAGTACTTCGGCGATGCGCGGCAGCGGCTGGCCCTGCGCGTGCAGGGTGCCGGCCACCGCCAGCAGGTTGTCCACGTTGAAGCGGCCCAGCAGCGGCGACTGTACCGCCGCGCGCTGGCCGTCGATGACCAGTTCGAAGGCAATGCCGCGGCCGTCCAGCTGCAGCGCTTCGGCGCGCACGCTGGCATCGGTGGCACCGCGCGAGCTCAGACCGATCGGCTGCACGCCCGCCGGCAGGCCGGCGAACAGCTGGCGACCGAACGCATCGTCAAGATTGATCACCGCCGCCTTCAGGCCCGGGCGATGGAACAGCCGCGCCTTGGCCGCGCCGTAGCTGGCCATGTCGCCGTGGTAGTCCAGATGGTCGCGGGTGAGGTTGGTGAACACCGCCACGTCGTAGTGCACGGCATCCACGCGACCCTGGTCCAGCGCGTGCGAGCTGACTTCCATCGCCACCGCGCGCGCACCGGCGTCGCGCAGCTGCGCCAGCAACGCATGCATCTGCAGCACCAGCGGCGTGGTGAAGCCGGTCGGTTCAACCGAACCATAAAGTCCGGCGCCCAGCGTGCCGATACTGCCACTGGGCGTTCCGAGCAGATGCCAGGCCTGGGCCAGCAGCTGCACGGTGGAGGTCTTGCCGTTGGTGCCGGTCACGCCCACCATCGCCATCGCCCGCGACGGTGCGCCATGGAACTGGTCGGCCATCGCGCCCATGCGCGCGCGCAGGCCCGGCACGGCGATCGCATCGGCCGGGGCCGGTAGTTCGGCAGGCGCGGGCGGTTCGAACAGGATGGCGACAGCGCCCGCCGCGCGGGCCTGCTCGACAAAGCCCAGGCCATGCGCGCCGAACCCGGCGATGGCGACGAAGGCATTGCCGGGGCGCACGGCGCGGCTGTCCAGCACCAGGCCGGTCAGAACGGGATCATGGCCCGCCAGGGCCACGTCCGGAAGCAACTGCGAAAGCAACATCGAAGGACTCATTGCGTGCCTCCCGTAGCGGGCGGCGTCTGGGCATGCGCGCTGGGCAGCGCAGCATCGAATTCAGCAGCGGCATCCACCGGCAGCGCGGCTTCGGCCGGCGGCGCAGGCAGGATCGAGGCCGAATGACCGACCTTGCCGGACTGCTGTGCAGCCAGCCACGACTGCAGGTCGTCCAATGGGACGTCCATCAGGCGCAGGGTGCCTTCCATCACGTTGTGGTAGACCGGCGCCGACACCAGGCCGCCGTAGAACTTGCCAGCCTGCGGGTCGTTGATGACGATGACAGTGGCGAAGCGCGGATTGGTGGCCGGCACCACGCCGGCGAACAGCGCGTTGTAATGACCCCGCTCGTACCCCCCCGGACCGGTCTTGCGCGCGGTACCGGTCTTGCCGGCCACGCGGTAGCCCAGCACCGCCGCCTGCTTGGCGCCGCCCTGGGTGACCACCGTTTCCATCATCGCCACCACCTGCCTGGCGACGCTCTCATCGATGATCTGATGCGCTTCGTTGCGCTGGCCTTTGACGAAGGTCGGCGCGATCAGCTTGCCACCATTGGCCAGTGCCGAATAAGCGGTCGCGATCTGCAGCGGCGTCACGTTCAGGCCGTAGCCGTAGGACATCGTGGTCTTGGTGGCACCGTCCCAGTTGGCCGGGCGCCGCACCACGCCACCGGATTCACCCGGGAAGCCGCTGTGCGGCACCGAGCCGTAGCCGAAGCGGCGCACGCCGTCATAGAACACCTGGTCCGGCATCTTCGCCGCAACCTTGGCCGCGCCGATGTTGGAACTGCGGGTGATCACACCGGTCACGTTCAACACGCCGTTGTTGCGCGGCACGTCGCGGATGGTGAAGCGGGCCACCTGCATGTAGCCCGGATTGGTGTCGATGACGGTGTCCTTGGTCACCGCACCGGCCTGCAGCGCGGTAGCGATGGTCAACGGCTTCATCGTCGAACCCGGCTCGACCAGGTCGGTCACTGCACGGTTGCGGCGCGCGTCGGGCAACGCGCCGGTCAGCGAATTCGGGTTGTAGGTCGGCAGGTTGACCATGGCCAGGATCTCGCCGGTGGTCACATCCATGATCACCATTGAACCGCCAGCCGCCTTGTTGGCCACCAGCGCGTTGCGCAGTTCCTTGAACGCCAGGTACTGGATGCGGCGGTCGATGCTGAGGGTCAGGTCCTTGCCCGGTTCGGCGGCGCGCAGCAGATCGCTTTCGACGGTCTCGCCCTTGCGGTTGCGGATCACCCGCTTGGCGCCGGCCTTGCCGCGCAGCCATTCGTCGAACGCCAGCTCCAGGCCTTCCTGGCCGCGGTCGTCGATGTTGGTGAAGCCCAGCACGTGCGCCATCGCCTCACCCTGCGGGTAGAAGCGGCGGAACTCGCGCTGCGCGGCCACGCCCGGAATCTTCAGCGCGACCACCTTCTCTGCCTCGTCCGGATTGATCCGGCGACGCAGGTACATGAATTCCTTGTCCGACTTCTGCGACAGGCGGCTGCTCAGCTCGTCCACCGACATGCCGACCGCCTGGGCCAGCTCCGGGATGCGCTCGGGCGAACGCAGCAGGTCCTGCGGGTTGACCCAGATCGAGGCGACCGGCGTGGACACCGCCAGCGGCTCGCCGTTGCGGTCGGTGATCATGCCGCGCGAGGTCTTGATCGGCAGCTCGCGCAGGTAGCGGGCCTCGCCCTGGCGCTGGTAGAAATCGCTGTTGATGATCTGCACGTAGGCCGCACGGCCCACCAGCGACACCGAGCACAGGCCAAGCGCCAGGGCAACCCAGCGCAGGCGCTGGCGCAGGTTGAAGGCGTTGCGCGGGCGGTTGCGGCCGGTCTTGCTCATGGCCGCACCACCACGATGTCCCCGGCTTCGGGGAACTTCATGCCGAGCTTTTCGCGGGCGATGCGATCCACCCGGTTGGCTTCGGCCAGCGTGGCCTGCTCCAGCTGCAGGCGGCCGAATTCGAGGTTGATGTCATCGCGCTTGCGTTCGGCGCGCGACAGCTCGATGAACGTCTGCCGGTGACGGTGACGCACGAACACGACGCCGATCGCCGAGGCCACGGTCGAGGCCAACAGGATGATCAGCAGCAACCGGCTCATGCGTCGGCCTCCCGCTTCTGCGCCACGCGCAGCACGGCGCTGCGCGCACGCGGGTTGGCGGCCAGTTCCTCGTCGGTAGCCTTGATGGCGCCACCGATCAGGTCCAGTGTCGGCACGAACGCCACCGCCTCGGGCAGGCGGCGGTTGGCCGGCGGCGCCTTGGCCAGGCGGTTCATGTACTGCTTGACGATGCGGTCTTCCAGCGAATGGAAGCTGATCACCGCCAGCCGGCCACCGGGCTTGAGCCGTTCCACGGCCGCATCGAGCCCGGCTTCGAGATCGGCCAGCTCGCGGTTGATGTGGATGCGGATGGCCTGGAAGCTGCGTGTGGCCGGGTGGATCTTGTCTTTCCCACGCGGCATCACCGAGGCGATCAGCTCGGCCAGTTCGGCGGTGCGGGAGAAGGGCTGCTTCTCACGGCGGGCCACGATGGCACGGGCGATGCGGCGGCTCTGGCGCTCTTCGCCGTAGGTCCACAGCACGTCGGCAATTTCGCGGTCTTCCACGCGGTTGATCCACTGCGCGGCGCTTTCACCGCTGTCCGGATCCATGCGCATGTCCAGCGGGCCATCCTTGCCGAAGCTGAAGCCACGTTCGGCCACGTCCAGCTGCGGCGACGACACGCCCAGGTCGAACAGCACGCCGTCCAGGCCTTCGGCCGTCGCATCCCACTGCAGCAGCTGGGCGAAGCTGCCACGGAAGATGGACACGCGCGGGTCCGGCGCAAAATCGCGCTCGGCTACGGCGATGGCTTCCGGATCCTTGTCCATGACCAGCAGGCGCCCCTCGGGACCGAGCTGGGTGAGCACGCCACGTGCATGACCGCCACGACCGAACGTGCCATCCAGATAACGTCCGTTTTCGATCACCCTCAGGCCTTCAAGGACCTGGGTGTACAGGACCGGCAGGTGCACCGCCGGCGACTGCGACACCGGAAGGTGACCGGTCTGCGCTTCTGGGCGCATCCGGGCACCCCGGCTCACAACTTCAGGTCGAGCAACCCATCACCCAGATCCTCGTCAGACAACGTCTGCTGGATCAGGGCCCGATGCGCCTGCTCGCTCCACAATTCGAACTTGTCGCCCATACCGAGCAATACCGCCTTCTTCTCAATGCCCACCGCACCGCGGTGGCTGGCGGGGATGCTGATGCGACCGTTGCCGTCCAGCTCCAGATGGGCGGCCGAGCCGACCAGCTTCTGCTGCAACAGGCGCACGACGCGCTGGGTGTTGGGCTTGGACATGACGTCGTCGCGGACCCGCTCCCATTCCGACTCTGCATACAGCCACAGGCAGCCGGCTTCGAACGGGTTGTAGGTCAGCACGAGACGGTTGTTGCTGGCGCGCGCGACGAGGTCGCGGTAAGCGGTGGGAACCGCCATGCGCCCTTTATCGTCAACTGTGATGGCCGTCTCGCCCTGGAACACGACGCGTGCACCTATCCTTCGCCCGGTGAAACATTGAACCACGAAAACCCACAAAACACCCGGATTTCCCTCTGATGCCCACCTTAGCAGCGGCCGAAGGGTTGTCAACAACTTTTCAGCGGGGAAATCGCCAGCCACATCAATGGCTTGCAACAACCTTTAGAGAATTGTTCAAGGCTTATCCACAAGTTGCTGATCCGTCTCAATTTTTGAGATTGAACGGAAGTTCAGGGCTGTGGACAGCGCGTGAAACATCGGCCGCGCATTCATCCAACACGGGCCGGAAGCGGCGCCAGACTGCGCAAACCGTGCACAATGAGGCCATGTGCCTGCTCGCTCTTGGCTGGATGCACCACCCGCGCTGGCGGCTGGTGATGACCGGCAACCGTGATGAGTTCCACGCCCGCCCGACGGCGGCGCTGGCCCCCTGGCAAGATGAGACCTCCGTCATCGGGGGCCGCGACCTGCGCTCCGGCGGCGGCTGGGCCGGCGTGGGCGCCTCGGGCCGGATGGCGGTGGTCACCAATGTCCGCGATCCGCTGGCCGCCCAGACCGGTCCTTCCCGGGGCGCACTGGTGGCCGACTTCCTGCGCGGCCGCGACCCGGCCGCCGTGCATATCGACCGACTGGCAACGGTGGCCGGCGCCTACGCACCGTTCAACCTGTTGCTGGCCGACGGCCACAGCCTGGAGTTCCTTGGCAACCACCCTGCCGAGCGGCAGAGCCTGGGCCCGGGCGTGCATGGCATGTCCAACGGTGCGCTGGACGCGCCGTGGCCGAAGACCCGTCGGCTGATGGATGCGCTGTCGGCGTGGTTGCAGGCCGGCAATGAGGACCTGACCCCACTCTGGGCCGCCCTGGCCGACGAACATCGCCCTGCCGACAGCGACCTGCCCGACACCGGCATCGGCCTGGAGCGCGAGCGCTGGCTGAGCCCGGCCTTCATCCGCGGCGACGACTACGGCACCCGCGCCAGCACCGTGCTGCTGATCGACGCCGACGGCCACGGCGAGATCCACGAGCGCCGCTTTGGCCCGCAGGGCGTCGCCCTGGGCCAGAGCCAGGTCGATTTCTGACCCTGTACCTGTTTTCTGTGTCTATAAATGTCTGCACGCACGCCACACGATGATCTGGCGCGGTCCTGCCGCGCGCCTCACCGATCCACAGGGAGTCATCGATGCGCCGTGTTCTCGTACTTGTCGCCACCCACCTGCTCACTCTCGGCCTCGGCTTCGGCCTGGGCGTGTACTTCCTGCCGATCCTGATCGCCCCTGATGATCCGCCGGCGGCGCAGGTGCAGGCCGCCATGAACGACGCCACTCATCACACCACGTTCCGCCGTGACCTCAAGGGCAGCGACGCGGTGCACTGGGCCGAAGGCAAGGTCAGCGTCAGCGCGCGCCAGGTGGCCTTCGACGGCAAGATGGGACCGGGACCGGACTACAAGGTCTACCTGGTCCGCGATTTCGTCGACAACAAGGCCGACTTCCTGAAGATCAAGGCACAGGCCCGGCGCATCGGCGAGGTGAAGACCTTCAACCGCTTCCTGGTCGATGTGCCCGATGACGTCAACGTGGACGACTACACCACCGTGGTGGTGTGGTGCGAACGTTTCTCGCAGTTCATTTCGGCCGGGCAGTACCGTACGCCGGGTTGAACAACATGCCGAGCATCTGAACGGAGAGCAGCCGAGCATGGCTCGGCTCTACAGTAGAGCCGAGCCATGCTCGGCTTACCGTAAGAAAGAGGCGGAGCCGGCCGATAAGCCGGGTTCTGTCGTGGACAGTCATTCCTCTAGGCGTTACGTCACCGCAACGCTCAAGCAACCTACCCGGATCCAACGCGGGCCGCGCCAAAGGATCCCTATTTGGTCTTGCTCCAGGTGGGGTTTGCCGTGCCGGTCTGTTGCCAGACTCGCGGTGCGCTCTTACCGCACCATTTCACCCTTACCGGCCTTCCGAAGAAGACGTAGGCGGTATCTTTCTGTTGCACTTTCCGTCGGCTTGCGCCGCCCAGGCGTTACCTGGCACCTTGCCCTATGGAGCCCGGACTTTCCTCGGCACCCCCGAAGGGATGACGCGACTGTCTGGCCGGCTCCGCCAGCGCACATTCTAGCCTACGCACGCCCTTCCTGCCGTGCTGATCGCGGCGTGCGGTTCATCCATCCACGCGGGGCGTAGATCTACCGGTTCCGCTGCTCTGGTGGGTGCGGACCTTGGTCCGCACGATCCATCAGCTGCCGTACAACGCCTTGCGCGGTGCGCCGGTCAATTCGGCTGCCAGCTTGGCCGCGGTCGACGGCGGCAGGTGCTCGCTCAGCTTGGCGTAGACGTGCCGGCCATGTGCCAGCTGCGCCTCGGCATCGTCGCCGGCGCCCTGCACCATCACCACGAACTCGCCCTTGCGCTGGTTGTCATCGGCTTCCACCTGCGCCAGCAGCCCCGCCAGGTCGCCATCCAGCACGGTCTCGAACAGCTTTGTCAGCTCGCGCGCCAGCACGGCCGGGCGCTCGCCGCCAAAGATCGCCACTATGTCGGCCAACGACTCGGTGATGCGGTGCGAGGATTCGTAGAACACCATCGTGCGCACTTCGCCGGCCAGCCCCTGCAGGCGATCGCGGCGGCCGCTGGCCTTGGCCGGCAGGAAGCCCTCGAAGGTGAAGCGGTCGCTGGGCAGGCCGGCCACGCTCAGCGCGGCAATGGCGGCGCAGGCGCCGGGAATCGGGCTGACCTTGATGCCGGCCGCGCGCGCAGCACGCACCAGGCGGAAGCCCGGATCGCTGACCAGCGGGGTGCCGGCATCGCTGACCAGCGCCAGCGACTCGCCTGCCTGCAGGCGCGCCACCAGACGCTGGGCCAGGCCCTCTTCGTTGTGCTCGTGCAGCGCCACCAGCGGCTGCTGGATGCCGAAATGGGACAGCAGCTGGCCACTGCGGCGGGTGTCCTCGGCGCAGATGGCCGCCACCGAACGCAATACCTCCTGCGCGCGCGGGCTCAGATCGGCCAGGTTGCCGATCGGCGTGGCGACGACATACAGGGTTGGGACACTCATTTCAGCGGTACTCACGGGGCAAGGGTAGAATCGTAGCGTGTACCCGGCCAAGGCCGCTGCCCTCATCGCATGGACCCGATCATGAACAAGCCCGCCGCACGGATCTCCGCCCTGTCGCTGTCGTTGATGCTGCTGGCCGGCTGCGCCACCACCAGCCTGACCAGCGCGCCCGAATCGCCGGCCCAGAGCCAGGCGCTGGCGCTGATCGAACAAGGCAAACCGCGCGACGCCGCCCTGCAACTGGAAGCGCTGGCAGCAACCCTGAAAGGTGGTGCCCGCAGCAACACCCTGGCCGATGCCGCCTGGGCCTGGCACCTCGCCGGTGACAGCGCCCGCGCGCGCAGCCTGCTGGGCCAGCTCACCGCACGCCAGCTGTCCGGCGCCAGCCTGCAGCGCTACCAGCTGACCGCTGCCGAGCTGGCCCTGGCCGACAAGCAGCCGGCGCAGGCCCTGGCTCTGCTGAAGGAACAGGGCGACAACGTCTTCCCCGCGCTGCGCACACGCTGGTACGTGGCCCGTGCCAACGCGCTGCAGGGCACCGGCGATGCGTTCGGCGCCGCCACTGAACGTGCCCGCGCCCATGCCAGCCTGACCGGCAGCGCGCGCAACGAGAACCAGGCGGCCATCGCCGGCCTGCTGGGCACCCTCGACGATGCCACCCTGCGCAACCGGGCTGCCGCACTGCCGGCCAACGACCCGCTATACAACTTCGCCGGCCGGGCGCTGATCGCGCGTGGCCTGCCGCTGCCGCGCCCGTTCGACCGCGATGGCGCCGCACAGTTCGACACCAGCAAGCGCCCGCCGGCGATGAGCGACGGCTACCGTCCGCCGGCCAAGCTGGCGGTGCTGCTGCCGCTCAGCGGCCGCCTGGCCACCGCCGCGCAGCCGGTGCGCGATGGCCTGCTGAGCGCCTACTACGGTGAAAGCCGCCGCCGCCCGGACATCAACTTCTTCGACACCGCCGGCACCCCGGCTGGTGCCCTCGCCGCCTACGACAAGGCCGTCGCCTCCGGTGCCGACTTCGTGGTCGGACCGCTGGGCCGCGACGAAGTGGACGCCGTGTACGGCCGCCAGCAGCTGCAGGTGCCGGTGCTGGCGCTGAACCGCGGCAAGGACGCACCGCCGGCCGGCAGCGCCGGCTTCTCGCTGGCACCGGAAGACGACGGTATCGTCGCCGCCGAATACCTGCGTGGCCGCGAGCGCGGCAAGGCGCTGGTGATCAACAGCGCCGACGACACCGGCCGCCGTGCCGCCGCGGCCTTCGCCCAGCGCTTTGCCCAGCGTGGCGGCCAGGTGGTGGCCACCGTCAGCGTCAGCGACGCGGTTGGCGATATCGGCGCGCAGGTGCGCAATGCCGGCCAGGTCGATGCCGTGTTCCTCGCCGTGCGTGCCCCGCAGGCCCGACTGCTGGCGCCGCAGCTGGCGCTGGCCGGTGCCGGTGGCGCGACCCGCGTCGGCACCTCGCAGCTGACCGTAGGCAGCGGCAAGGTGGAAGAAGATGTGGCGCTGGACGGCATCGTCTACCCGAACGAGGCCTGGAACGTGCGCAGCGTGTCCGGCCTGCCCTCGGCCAGCCAGGTGGCCAGCGCGCTGCCGAGCGCCCGCGGCGCCGCCGGCCGCCTGTTCGCCTTCGGCGCCGATGCCTGGAAGATCACCGCCTACCTGGACAAGCTGTCCAACGAAGGCGGCCTGGACGGCGCCACCGGCACCCTGTTCCTGGACAGCAACGGCAACATCCTGCGCCAGCCGGCATGGTCCACCTTCAATGGCGGCCGGCCGATGCCGATCGTCGGTGGTCGCTGAGCGCAGCCAACGGGGCTCGGCGGTGGAAGCCGCCGCCGAGCAGCATCTGCAGCAGGCCGGACTGCAGCCGCGCGCGCGCAACGTGCGCTATCGCGGCGGTGAACTGGACCTGGTGATGGACGATGCCGGCACCGTGGTGTTCGTGGAAGTACGCTATCGCGCGCGCTCCGATTTCGGTGGCGGCGCCGCCTCGGTGGATGCGCGCAAATGCCGGCGCCTGGCGCACGCCGCGCAGCTGTACCTGCAGGACAACCCCGCGCTGGCCAATGCGCCCTGCCGTTTTGATGTGGTTGACGCCACGGGCGAGCCGCCGCAGCTGCGGTGGCTGCGTGATGCGTTCCGGCTGGATGACTGCTGATGTGTACCGTCCGCCTTGGTAGAAGCCGACCTTGGTCAGCGCTTCTGTGCCAACCAAGGTTGGCACCTACCAGAGCGCAGCCTGGCCGGCACGACCACGGTGCGTGACTGATGCCTTCGATCATCACTCATGCCGCCGTGCCGCTTGCGCTGTGGTGCGCCGCTGATCGCGGCCGCATCCCGCCGCGCCTGCTGGCCGCCGGCGTGATTGCAGCGATGCTGCCGGATGCCGATGTGCTGGCCTTCGCGCTGCACATTCCCTACGCCGATGCGTTCGGCCATCGCGGCGCCAGTCATTCGCTGCTGTTTGCCGGCGTGCTGGCAGCATTGGCTGCGGCGTTGGCGTTCTTTGGTAGTCGCCGACCGTGGTCGGCACCACACAGCCCCGGTAGTCGCCGACCTTGGTCGGCGGTTTCGTGCCAACCAAGGTTGGCACCTACCAAGGCAGGGCCAACGGTAACATCGACCCTACAAGCTGCGGTGTTCGTCTTCGTCTGTGCTGCCAGCCACCCACTGCTGGATGCGATGACCTCCGGCGGCCTCGGCGTCGCCCTCACCTGGCCTTGGAGCGAACACCGCTTCTTCGCCCCGTGGCGACCGATCCGCGTTTCACCCTTCGCCCCACAGTTCTTCAGCGCGCGCGGCGTGGCCACCCTGCTCTCTGAACTGCGCTGGGTGTGGCTGCCGTTGGCTACCGCCGTCGTCGCCTGGAAACTGATCCAACCCGCTCCTGTTACCCCACGAGATCCGTCATGAGTCCTGCCCTGCCTGCTGCCCTGGTTGCCGAACTGTCTGCCCTGCTGGGCGCGGAGGGCTGGCGCATGGATGACAGCGCACTGGAGGCCAACGCACAGGACAATTCCTGGCGCCATCAACGCCCTGCCGCCGTCGCGCTGCCCGCCAGCATCGAACAGGTGCAGGCACTGGTGCGCGCATGTCGTGCGCATGGCGTGGCGCTGGTCGCACGTGGCGCCGGCACCGGCACCACCGGCGCGGCCGTGCCGTTGCCGGGCAGCATCGTGCTGTCGTTCACCCGCATGGACCGCATCGTCGAGATCCGCGCCGGTGACCGCTGCGCCGTGGTGCAGCCGGGCGTGCTCAACGGAACGCTGCAGCAGGCACTGGCACCGCACGGGCTGTTCTGGGCACCGGATCCTTCCAGCGCGGAGATCTGCAGCATCGGCGGCAACCTGGCCTGCAATGCCGGTGGTCCGCGCGCGGTGAAGTACGGCACCAGCCGCGACAACGTGCTGGGCCTGGTAGCAGTGACAGGTACCGGTGAGGTGATCCGTTGCGGCGGTGCCTACACCAAGGATGCCACCGGCTACGACCTCACCCATCTGCTGGTGGGCAGCGAAGGCACGCTGGCACTGATCGTGGAAGCCACGTTGAAGCTGACCCCGCTGCCGGTCAGCCAGGCTGGCCTGCGCGTGCTGTACCGCGATGCCGATGCGGCCGCCGCTGCCGTGTCGCGGCTGATGTCGCAGCCAGTCGTTCCCACACGCTTGGAATTCATGGACGCACGCAGCCTGGAGCTGTTGCGCCTCAACGGTGCCGACGTACCCGACGCTGGCGCGATGCTGCTGGTCGAAGCCGATGGCGACCACGACACCCTGCCCTATCTGCTGCAGGCACTGGCCAACGCCGCCGAAGGCGACGGCATGATCGAACTGGATGTAGCGATGGAAGGTCGCGCGCGCGATCAGCTGTGGGCCGCGCGCAAGGCGCTGTCGCCCGCGCTGCGCAGCGTGGCGCCGGGCAAGATCAACGAAGACGTGGTGGTGCCGGTGTCGCGCATCCCGGATCTGGTCGCCGGGGTACAGGCACTGGCACGCGAGTACACGTTGACCATCGTCACCTTCGGCCATGCCGGCAACGGCAACCTGCACGTCAACATCCTGTACCACCCGGACGATGCCGACGAAAACGCACGCGCGCATGCCGCGCTGCCGAAGATCTTCGAGCTGACGCTGGCGCTGGGTGGCACGCTGTCGGGCGAACACGGCATCGGCCTGGCCAAGCGCGATTTCATGGCCAAAGCGTTCAGTGCGGAAACGCTGATGACGATGCGCGCGATCAAAGCCGCATTGGACCCGGATGGCATCCTCAACCCCGGCAAGGTGCTGCCGCCGGCGTGAGGTTCCGTGTGGAGCCAGGCGTAGGCTCGACTCCACAGGGCAGGGTGAACTTCTTCTGTCGTGACTGCCCCGCCCAGGAACGACAGGCTGCCCGCGCGTAGACGGCCACTGCAATAGCCGCCGCGCAGGCTCTTGAAGTAAGGCATCCTGCAACAGCACCCTGCGGTGGATGATCAGGCCGTCAACAGCCTGCCTGCTGGAGATTACGCACCATGCTGCAACTGCAAGACATCGAGCTTCACTTCAACGGCCGCGCGCTTTTCAGCGGCGTGGACCTGCGACTGCCCGCAGGCACGCGTGTCGCGCTGATCGGCAACAACGGTACCGGCAAGAGCAGCCTGCTGCGGATGCTGGCCGGACAGACAGCGCCCAGCGCAGGACAGATCCACTGGCGCGACGGGGCATCCGTTGCCTACGTGCCGCAGCACGTGCTGGACGGATCGGCGCGCAGCGGCGGCGAACAGATGCGCCATGCTCTGGCGCGTGCGCTGGATGCAGCTCCGGATGTTCTGCTGCTGGACGAACCCAGCAACCACCTGGACCGCAGCGCACGGCGCTCGTTGCTGGCCCGGCTACGCCAGTACCACGGCACCTTGGTGATTGCCTCACACGACACCGCCCTGATCGAGGCGCTGTGCGGCACGCTGTGGCATATCCACAACCAGCGTATCGAGGTCTTCCAGGGCCGCTACCACGACCACCAGCTGGAGCTGCAGCGCCGACGCGACGCGCTGGATCGTACCGTGCGCGACCTCGACCGCGCGCAGTCGCAGGCCCACGACGCTCTCATGCGCGAACAGGAACGCGCCGCCTCCTCACGCAAGCGTGGCGCGGTGAAGGTGGAGCAGCGCAAATGGGGCACGGTGCGCTCGGCCACCAAGCTGGAGCGCGGTAACACCACGGCGGGACAGAAACGCCAGCAGATCCGAGACGTGCAGGAAGACATCGCCGAGCGCCGCCGGCAGCTGCAGCGCGACGAGGTCATCGCGCCGCGCTTCCAGCTTCCCGCGGGCTGGCGCCGGGAGGGCGTGGTGGTGCAGGTCACCGACGGCGCATGCGGCTACCACGCGCCCCTGGTCGTGCAGCAGCTGCAGGTACGCCTGGAGGTGGGCGACTGCCTGCTGGTGACCGGCGACAATGGCAGCGGCAAATCCACCTTCGCCCGCGCATTGCAGGGTGCCACCGATGTCCAGCGTGAGGGCGACTGGCTGCTGCCAGCGGCGGAGCAGGTCGCGCTGATCGACCAGCACTACGATGCACTGCCGAGCGCGCTGACGCCGGTGCAGGCGATGGCCGCATGCCAACCCCAATGGACCCCCTCCGAATGCCGCCTGCATCTGGCCGACTTCCTGTTCCGTGGTGAGGCTCCGGCGCAGACGACCATCGGCCAGCTGTCAGGGGGCGAACGCGCACGCCTGGCGATGGCCCTGATGGCGGCCCACCCGCCCACCCTGCTGATACTGGACGAACCCACCAACAACCTGGACATGAGCCTTCGTGCCCATCTGCTGCAGGTCCTGCACGCCTACCCGGGCACCCTGGTCGTCATCTCCCACGATGAGGGCTTCATCCAGTCGCTGCAGCCCACGCAGCAGTTGGATCTGCCGGCCGGCGATGGCGCCGGCGCACGCTGAACCCTCAAGCAACGCAGGAAGCCGATCGCGACACTTTGCAACAAGTTGCATGGGACCGCGACACCTGAGCCGGAACAATTTGAGTCGAAGTGGACATGCCTGGTCGTCTTTGGCATAGCATCGCCGACAGATCAAGCCACCCGGATGAGATGGGGGACGGCCGATGACGCGGCTGTCCAAACCAGACACATTCGTCCGATCAGGAGTGATCCATGCGCCGTCATTCTGCACGTCCCCAGTGCCTACCCATGCGCCCCCTCACCCAGTGCCTGCTGTTGGCCCTGGCGACCCTTCCTGCAACATCCGTGCTGGCACGCAACCTGGATGGCCAATCCGCGACCGTGCGCGAGGCCACCGCAGTTGAAGCCTGGACCCTGATCAATGGCTCCAGCCTGACTGTCGAAAAGGGTCGTACGGAGACGATCAGCAGCACCGATTCACTGGTAACGCTGCGCAACGGTCGCGTCGAAGCGCTGGCCAGCGGCGCAACCGCCGGCGTGGTGCTGCGCGGCAGGTCCACACTGGACATGACCGGCAGCACCCTGCATGACGGACAGGTCGTGGTGGCGGACCTTTCTACGGCGCGTATCACCGGCAGTACGTTGCACTCGGGGGGCGCCAGCTCGCGTTTCAGCATGGGTATTTCCCTTGAGAAGTCGCCAAGCGCATCCGATGCCAACAGCACCGTCATCGTCGACTCTTCCTTCGTGCGCGCTGAAGCATCACCGGGCGCGGCAAAGCTCAGCAACGGCCACGCCGTGCGGCTGCAGCAGGGCACTGCCATCCTGCAGAACCGCACTCGCGTGGAGGGAGCGAACTCCGGCGTACTGCTGCTGGGTGGTACTTACAGCTCTCTGCTCGGCCAGCCGATTACCCTGCGCGTGGACAATGCCCAGGTGGCCTCGGACAACGGTGCCGCCATCTGGGTGGCGCCGCGCAGGCTGGTGCGCTACGACATCACCGTCGCCAATGGCTCGCAGCTGTCCGGCGGCGATGGCCACCTGCTGCTTGTACGTCCCGATGGTGTTGCCACATCCGAAGCCGAAGTTCACTTCACGGTGGATGACGCACGCCTTGCGGGCGACATCACCTTCGACGCCGAGCGCGTTACCGGCAGCCTGGACGTGGTACTGCGCAACAAGGCGCAGATCGATGGCCGTTTCGCCAACGTCACCACGGCCAGCATCGACAGCGACAGCACCTGGCTGATGACCGGCGACAGCACGGTCGGCCATCTCACCCTTGGCGTGGGCGGGACCGTGGCGCTGGGCGATGGCAGCAGCTTCAATACCCTCAGCCTGGATGCGTTCACCGGCAACGGCGGCACCCTGCTGTTCAACACACAGCTGGGCGATGACACCTCGCTGACCGACACACTGGTGATCAATGGCGACGCCAACGGCCAGGCCAATGTGCGCGTGCTCAACGCCGGCGGTGCCGGTGCCAAGACCGACCGCGGCATCGAGCTGATAGATATCGGTGGTGCGTCCAATGCCCAGTTCGATCTGGTCGGCCGCGCGGTGGGCGGTCAGTACGAGTACTTCCTCGTGAAGGATGCCAACGGCAACTGGTACCTGCGTTCTGAACTAGCCACGGCACCGGACCCGTGCAAGATCGACCCGACCCTGCCGGACTGCACCCCCGTTACACCAATCGACCCGGTTGATCCGATTGATCCAATCACCCCGGTGCCAGTGCTGCGCCCGGAGGCCGGTGCTTACCTGGCCAACCAGTTCGCACTGGACCAGCTTCTGCGCCATACCTGGCGCGACCGCCAGAGCGGTAATCCCGCCACCGAAGGGGTGCGCGGCTGGACGCGCGTGGATGCCAACCAGAGCAAGCTGGCGGCCGTGGATGACCAGCTGGACCTGCGCGTGGACCGTTCGCGCCTGCAGTTGGGGGCAGACATCGGCGTGTTCGACAACGGTCGTGGCCGCGTGGGTGTGATGGGCACCGCTGCACGCAGTAGCGCCACCTCGCGTTCGCAGCTGACCGGCTTCAGCGCACGCGGAAGGGTGGAAGGGGGGGCGCTGGGTGTGTACGGCAACTGGAGGACCGAGGCGCTGTATGTGGATACCAGCGTGCAGCGCGGCCAGTTCCGCAACCGCGTACAGGGCGAAGGCCTGACCGAGGAACGCTACGACTCGGATATCTGGCAGTCGTCGCTGGAAGCCGGCTATCGCTTCAACATCGGTCAGATCGGTAGCACGGCGCTGAGCCTGCAGCCGGAGGTGCAGCTGGTCTACACCGACGCCAGCACCGATGTACACACCGAAACCAATGGCACCGTGGTGCGCGCCCTGGGCGACAGTGGTTTGTCCGGCCGTGCAGGCCTGCGCCTGCAGGGTGAAGGCCGCAGTGCGGCCGGTGCCTCGGTCAGCCCGTATCTGGCGGCCAACTGGTACCGCGATGGTGCTGGTAACGGCATCGCCTTCGACGACGAGTTGCTGAAGGCCGGCATCCCGCGCAACCGCTATGAACTGAGCGCGGGTGCGCGCGTGGAATTCCGTTCCGGCTTCAGTGCCTGGGGCGGGTTCGGGGTGATGCGCGGTGACAGTGGTTACCGTGAAGCGACGGCGAACCTGAGCATCGCCTACAAGTGGTGATGTAGAAACAGACACGACGCCGGATGACCTCCGGCGCCGTTCTGCATTCTGCATGCTGTGGCCGAACCCGCGCTCGACTTGCTGTAGGCAGCAAGTCAGGTCACGGGGGCCGATCGAAGATCAAGCCAAGCATCGGCTCGGCTCTACGGCGCCGGATCAGCGGTCAGTCATAGGCAGCGGTCACCACGATCTCCGTGGAGATATTGCCGGCGTTGATGCCACTGGTGTTGGGGATGAAATATCCCGCGCGCAACGGATAGGACGCCGTGGCACCTGAGACCGCTACGGGAATGTCAGCGTCGCCCTTCTTCAGATAGGTGTTACCGGTTGCGCCAGCCAACAGTGCGACCGTCACGCCGGTCGCTGGCGTGGTGGCGGCGGTATTCTTCCAGCGTTCGGGATCGCCATCAGCGGCCGTGCCATCAAACGACAGGCGTGCGCGGCTTACGCCCACACAGCCGGTGAAGTTCAATGCGCCAGCCTTCACTCTGTTGGCAGCACCCGGCGTCATCTCGTCAGCCTTCACCGGATCCAACGTGATCGCGGGCGCTGCCAGCGTGCAGGTACCGGGCAGGACACGGCCGCTGATGGTGAGGGTGGCTTGCGCATGCGCAGCCGAAGCAAACAGGCAGAGCAGTGATACCGCAACCAACTGCAGAGGGGAACGGGACATGGTGGGACTCCTGTGAACGATGAAAGGAAATACGAAACTCACGGGGCAGTGCTCGCTTCCGGCTCCGGCGTGCTCACCTGCAGTCCTTCCGGTGGCAACGGTTGCGGCATGCACACGACTTGGCTCCACGACAACCCGTAGGCATCAGGCGCGTCAGGCATGCGGTAGTCGATACGGCAACGTCGCTTGCCTTCGGGGTCAACGATCAGCACACCCCGGTCCTGCGCGCCGCGCAGCTGGATGACACCGCCCTGCCCGACCGCGCCCGCCGGCGTACCGTCCTCGGTCTGCACTGCGGCAGCGAATGGCAACGGCTGGCCCAACGCATCGGTAGCGTCGATGAACAGCGTGCGTTCGCGACGTACCTGGAACGGCACGCGCACGATGCCCCCGGCGGTAGGCGCGACGCGGTGCGAGGTCTGCAGCAGCTCCACCTCGATCGGCAGGCCGGAGGGATCCAGGTCGATGGTGTTCCAGCGATAGGGACTGATGTGCGGCAACAGCGCATAGCCGTTGCGGGCCACGCGCAGGCTGCCGCCGCCGATGCGTGCGCCCTGAGCGCCCGGTGCCTGCACCAGCGCAAAGCCCTCGCCCACCGGCGCGCCCAGATTGAGACCGCCGCCATGCACTGCCACGCTGCCGGACGCTCCCAGTGACAGGCTGCGGTAGCCCCCGCTGCGGCTGTAGCCCGCGTTGAGGTTGCCGTGGCTGCCCTGCCACGCGGCATAGGCACTATGGCTGTTCTGGCCCTTGTCCTGCGCGCTGGACAGGCTGTAACTCAGCGCACGCGACTGGCCCAGGCTGCCACTGATGCCCAGCTGTGATTGCCGCCCGCTGTCGGCCTGGCTCAGCTGGGTGCTGGCACGCGGTGCGTTGGCACTGCGGCCCAGCGGCACACTGAGGGTGAACGCATAGCGCGTATCCTGGCGACCATCGCCCAAGCGGTAGCGCAGCGCTGACACACTGTAATTCATCCGCCCCAGCGTGCTCTGGAAACCCAACTGGAAGTCGTTGCGGCGTCGGGCGCTGTCCCAGTAGGACACGTGACCGCCGCTGAGATACAGGTTGCTGCGCTGGCCCACTTTCTGCGAGAAATTCACCTGGTAGCGCTGCCGTGCGCGCTGGCCGTAGCCCCAGTCGTCGTCGTGCACGCGTGCTGCGTCGTTGAGGCTGAGGAAGCCACGCGTACTGTAGCGGTACGCGGCCAGGCCGAAGTTGGTGCCGGTACTGGCCACATAACGTTGGTAATTCAAGCGGAAGCTGTTGCCCGTAACGGTCTCGCTGCCGCGCAGGCGGGCGCGTGAGTGGGTGACATCGGCACCGAATGCGCCGATAGCCGTGTTGACCGCGGCACCGGCCAGCAGCGCGTGATAGCCCTCGCCCAGCTGCGCGCCCCCCAACACGGTAAGCCGGTTGTTCAGGCCACGCGCATAGGTTCCCTCGGCGAAGCGCAACGTCTGCAGCGTCGTGCCTGTATCGCGCAGTTCACCAACGGTGAACGCGAAGCGCGACGCTCCCGCACGCAGCGCCTGCGGTACGGCGGAGAAATTGACGGTGAAGCGCTGCACGCGCCCATCGGCTTCGCTGACGCTGACTTCCAGATCGCCACCGAAATTGGTGGGATACAGATCCTCAATGGCGAACGGACCAGGGGCCACGTTGCTTTCGTGGATGATGCTGCCGTTCTGGCGGATGGTGACCACCGCATTGCCTTCGGCAATACCGCGCACCACCGGCGCGTAGCCGCGCAGCGAATCGGGCAGCATGCGCTCGTCGCTGGCCACGCGCACGCCGGTGAACGGTACACTTTCAAACAGTTCGCCGCCGGTATTGCTCTGGCCCAGCAGCAGCTGGCTGTTCCAGCGGGGAATGTCGCGCTGCAGGTGGCTGCTGATGACCTGATGGGCGGTACCTTGGTTGCCCTGGGTGAACGACGCGCGGTGACGCAGGCGCCAGGCGCCCAGATTCAGGCCTGCCCGCAGACCCAGGTAGCTGCTGCCGTTGCCCTGGCTGCGGTAGTGGCTGGCGCTGTAATCGATGAATGCGGCGGTGATGCCGTCATCGCGCAGTTCCGGCGCCACGAAGCCGCGCGCAGCGATGGCCTGGGCGGCCTGCGGAATGCTGATGGACAACTGCAGTTCGCCGCTGTCGAAGGTGGTGCTGGCCCCCTCCACCAGCGCAGGCAGATCCACACAGGTACCTTCATCGGCCGGCAGTGCTTCCAGGAATACCGGCCTCAATGGCAGCGTGTGCACCAGCGCCGGGGGCAGGCAGGCCACGGCGACTTGCGGGTCGTCTTCGATGACAAAACGGATGTCCTGGCTGCGCATGAACTGGCCGTTGACATGCACATCCACAGCGTAGTCGCCGGCAGGCAGGGGATTGCCGTTGGCGTAGCGGGTCATGTCGATGGCCTCGCCGCCAATCAGGAAGCCTTCACTGAACTCGACCGGTGCAGCGACGGCGTCCACCGCCACGCCAGCCGAAAGTACTGCGCTGACGGCCGCCGGGAGCGACCGCACCGCGCGCAACGCCCGGGTGCGCCGCAGCTGAAGGGTGCGAAATGTTCTCATCGGTAAACGGCGGTCAGCACCGCCTCCCCTTTCACCTCACCGGGAACCAGCGAATCGGCGGTACGCAGATAGCACGCACTGAATGGAATGGACTGCGAGACCTTGCTGGAGCAGCCGTGGGACCAGACGCGGCCAAACTGCACCGGAAGGCCGCCGCGCAGCAGCTGCACCTGCACGCCGCCAGCAGTAGCGCCCGGGGCGGGTGCGAGTTGACCATTGCTGCTGCCAGGATTGTTGGCGTCGGCCAGCGACAGATGAAAATCGATGTTGCCCATCGGGCAATCCATCATCACATCGAAGCTGGACTCCTTGGCGTTGCTGCCGCTGGCAGCAAGGTCATTGGCCACCACATTGTCGAGCGCGTGCGAGGTGCTGGTGATGCTGCAGGTGGCAGGGCGGATGGTGACCTCCAGCCGCATGGCGTGCTGCATCGTCTGGCTTGGGTCGGACTCCGCCGACGACGTGGCGAAGCCCAGGGCGGTGGCAGGGAAGCCTTCCATGGCACCGCCGCGAGCGAACAGCATGATGTACAGGCTGGATGCAACTGGCGTGGTGGTCGCCAGTACGGGGCCCTGGTTGCGATTCCGCCCCAAAGCGAGCGGCACTAGAATCTGCCCGCTCGCCCCCCCTCCGGTGCTCAGCACGTGATGAAACCCGATCAACGGCGAGCGTGGGCCCACGCTGTAGGCCCGGAACGTGAGACCGCGATAACTGATATCGCGCTCGTATGCCAGGCCAGGGACGGTCAGGTCGACGACAAATGCGGTCTTCCCTGCGGTCCACTCAAAGCCTTGTTCGACAAAGCCATTGGAGAACGGTCCAAATGCAGCGTCGGGCCGATCCACGTTCGGCATCGGGAACGGGGGAAGCACGATGTCCTGGTCACCCGGGACGAACCGAGAGCATCCAGCCTCGGCGCCACCCGGCAGTGCCAGTACGCAGATGGCCAATGCCGACGCAAAGCACAGACGCAGCGCGGTGGAAGGACGGTTCATTGACAGGGATGCCGGTACTTGAAAAACAGGAAGTCTAGAAACCACGCAACGCGCTTCCCATCGGATTAATTGCAATTGGCAGAGATCAAGCCGTTTTTGCAACTAGTTGCATTCCGCAGATGCGCGCCCGCACCGAAACTGCCCGCTGGCTGCCATGGGCGGCCATTGCGTGTCTTCATTCCTCTACAGAGAACTGCCATGTCACTGACGTTCCGTCTGCTGTCTCTTTCCGTCATTGCCGTCGTGTCACCCTCGGTGTCCGCCGAAACGCTGGAAATCACCGGCGAACTGATGACCTCCACCTGCTCGGTCGGCTCCACCGGCGGCACCATCAGCGTACCGATGGGCAAGGTCGACCTGGCCTCGGTGAACGCCAACACCCGCGCGGGCCAGAAGAACTTCACCATCGCCCTGGATTGCTCCGGCTCAGGTGCATCGCAGGACGTAGGCGTGCGCTTCGGCGGCACCCCCGATGGCAGCACCGGCAATCTGGCATTGACTGGGCTATCGACCGCCACCAACGTGGGCGTGGCGCTGTACGACGCGGCCGGCAACCAGCAGAAGATCGGTGACGATCCCACTGTGTGGGTCACCATCCCCGCCGGTGCCAGCGGCCAGCTGGCCTACAGCGCCTGGTATGCCTCGCCGGGCCAGAACGCCACCATGGGCAGAGCTGATGCTTCGGGTGACTTCGTGGTGCTGTACCGATAATGCCGCGACCGGTTGGCGCCGCATGGCGCCAGCCGGTGGCCTCAACGAGACGTCCTATGAAACTCCGCCACGCTTTCCGGCTGGTCACCCTGTTGGCCAGCCTTGCCGCATTGCCGGCGCCGGCCGCAGTGACGCTGCAGGGCACCCGCGTGATTCATGACCTGAGCACTGGCCGCGATGTAACGGTCAAGGCCAGCAACGTCGGCGAGCTGCCGGCGCTGACCCAAGTGTGGATCGATGATGGCGACAGCCAGTCGCGCCCTGAGAACGTGCGTACGCCCTTCCGGCTGACGCCCGCCGAGCCGCGCCTGCTGCAGCCGAAACAGGGCCAGGCATACCGGATCACCTATGCGCCACGTCCCTCCGACGAACCACTGCCGACGGATCGCGAATCGGTGTTCTACTTCAACCTGCTGGATATTCCGCCCAAGCCCGCAGACGCCGCCGGAAGGAACCTGCTGCAGTTCGCGGTACGCACCCGGGTGAAGCTGTTCCATCGTCCTGCTGGCCTGCCAGGCAATGCCCGCGATGCAGCCGGCCAACTGCAGTGGCGCGCGCAGGCGGGCGGCTTGCAGGTGAGCAACCCCAGCGCCTATCACGTGACGCTGAGTACGCTGTCCCTGCCCGATGGCAGCGAGTTGGACGTGGACATGATCGCCCCCGGTGCGCAGGTGAACCTGCCGCTGCCGGCGGGTAGCGCGATGCCGGCTTCGGTGACGTTCCAGTGGCTGGATGACTACGGCACGCCACGCGATGCCCAGGCGCGCATCGAGGGGTAAGCGTGCACGGCGCCGCCAGCAACCGTCATCTGCCGGCCGCCAGGCCGATCAGCAGCTGGCGGAAGCTAGGCAGCAGCACGCGATTGCCGTGCCCGCTCAGGTGAACGTTATCGAAGAACAGCGGTTCACCATCCTGTACGGCCGAAAAGGTATCCGGCCCGCGCAGCAGCGGCAACGGATCCCACACGGTCAGTGACGGGTAGCGCGCGGCCAGCTCGGCCAGCAGTGCCATCTGCGGCGCACGCAGCCGCTGCAGATCCGCGCGCGACATGCTCAGGCCACCGGCGCACGCCGGATTGCTACGGTTGAACCAGTCCGAGCAGCGACAGGCCCCGGCCTTGAACAGCGGCAGCGGTGCATCGATGACCACGTGCACGCCCAACTGCTGCAGGCGACTCAGTACACGCTGCAGCGACAGCCCACCCCAAGCCCCACGCCATTGGCAAATTTCAGCGACGCAGCGGCACTGAACTCGCCACGACTGCACGGAATGTACGCGTCCACCGCCTCATCGTCCATCAGCACGCCCGACGCTGCACGCTGGTGCAGCCAGTGCGCAGCCACATACGGCTGCACCTGCGCGGCGCTCGTGCCCCACCGGGTCACGCCGTCAAGGCGCACACCCGCACGGCCGAACAGCCCATCGGCATCGCGCCTGGTCACAACCGTGCCGTTGGCTTCGGTGTGGCGCAGATCATCCCAGCGGTTGTACCCAACCTGCAGCTGCGGCTCCAGGTAGAGACCACCGTTGGCAGCACCCCCTACTCGCATCGCATAACCCGCTTCCACCGCGCCCTGCCGGGCCTTGCTGTCATAGCGCTCCGGGGTCTGCAACGAAACATCCACATAGAACCCTGCATACGGATCTTCATGCGGTGGACGCCAGGTGCCATACACACCCAGTGCGGCGCCCCTCACTTTGCCGCGCGCGTAGTAGCCGGTCAGCGCATTGGTGGAGGTGCCGCCGGCGTTGTCGCGCGGACAGCATGACGCCGAAGGCGCTGCCGCCCGCGTTGCGCAGCAGATCCGCCCCCACGCTCGCGCCGCAAGCGCGGCGATTGATGGAAGAGGCGGGAGCCTACGAGGGAAGCAGGAGCCAATCCATGCAATTTCATGCATTTGTTGTCGTCGACAGCGACACAATGGCGACTGCACAATCACCGTTCAGGCGATGGGTCTAGCGATACTCCGCCGTGAGCACCGCTTCGCCCTTGATCAACCCGGCGCGCAGTGGATCGGCCGTGCGTACGTAGCGGGCCTGGAACGGCACCTGCATGCCACCGGCGGCGGTATCGCCGCTCATCCACGGCTGTTGCATCGCCACCGGAATGTTGTGCTGCAGGATCTGCAGTACCACGCCGCCGGCGGAGGAGCCGGGCGCGGGCGCCAAGGTGTCGGCAGTGCTGGCCAGGTCGTGCGCGTCGCGCAGCTCCAGATAAAGCGGGCGGCCGCCAGCGGCGCAGCTGAGGCCCACGTTGAAATCCTTGCTGCCGGCGGCGTGCTGTGCATCCAGCGCGCTCGCGCTGATGTCATCCAACGTCACATCGCGCGGGGTCACCGCGCAGGTCTGCGCGCGGAAACGGACGCCCAGGTTGAGGTGGTGCCGCGCGGAGCCGCCACCTATGGAGGTGGTAACCGTCCCTGCGCTGCGTGGGGAGAAGGCCTGCATCCGGCCGCCGCGTGAGTAGAAATGGACCGCGACGTAGATTTCCTTCTTGGCGGCCGAGCCGATAGCGACTCGTACGGGAACACCATCCCGCAGCGAATCATCGCCTATCGGCGTCGCTTCCGGCGCACAAGCGGGCTCCATCTCACCACAGCTTCCGTGCAGATAGGTGAGCACGATCAGCGGAGACTCCGGAGAGAGTTCATACGCAGAGACCATGTAGCCCCCCCGGTCGATCTCGCGGACGTAGCGCATGCCTGCGAGGGTGGGGAGCAGGTCGTACGTGCGATCGCTGGCATCATCGCAAAGCAGTTGCACCTTGCCCTCCCCATACCCCAACCAGCGGTCGGGCTGCTCGGTAAAGGTCACCTCCGGTTCAAGATCGATCCAGGCATCGCCGCCGATCTGTCGGCAGGCGGCCTCTGCCTCGAAGGCAAGGCCGAGCAGGACACAGTGGGCAAGGAGGGAATGGCGCATGCGGAACTCCTGAAAGGCCAAGCCGAGCGCCGGCTGACAAGGGCTGGCACGGTAGCGCAGTTGGCGACTCAATCCCATGCAACTTGTTGCAATGTGTTGGTGCGGCCGTGGCTATCGGGAATCGGCCGTGAGCACGGCCTCTCCGGTGATCACGCCCGGCACCAGTGGATTCGGGGTGATGCGTGGTGACAGTGACTACCGCGAAGCGACGGCGAACCTGAGCGTCGCCTACAAGTGGTGATGTAAGCACGAACGGCGCCGGAGAGATCCGGCGCCGTTCTGGCTTTCTGCGTTCTGTAGCGCCGAGCATGCGCTCGGCTCCACAACAAATGTCGCAACTGGCACGCGCATGCGTGCTCGGCTTCGCGCAGCGCATGCAGTATGCGTCTGCAACGCTTTCGAAATTGAAACTTTTCTGATTGGTACGGCAGCACTTGCGTGCACATCATGGCGCGCCACCGACAACGGGTGGCACGGGCTTGCAATCCCGTTTGGCAACTTTGTTGTTTACGCTTGCCTGTCGGCGTCGCTCTTTCCTTGTTGGGCGGCGTCGGCAGTCAATCCGTCCGTGCCCTATGGCGGGCGGTGCGTGGGGGTCTCGTACCCGCCGGCGTTTCGCAGAGTTGCCACCGGTATTGCAACCACGTACCGTCCGCCGCCCTCGCCCAACGCGAGGGCGGCCCCTTGCTTCACACTCAAGGACGCCGCCATGACTTCTTCGCTCTATCCCTATCTGTTCGCCACACTGGGCGACGCCGTCGAACGCCTGCCGGATGATCTGGCCAAAGCACTGGAAACCACGTTGGGCAGCACGATGCGCGCCCACGCCGACGAAGGCATCACCCTGCTCGGCTGCCTGCAGCACATCCGCCACGTGGACGCCGCCGACGGCCAACCGTGGCCGGACAAAGGTCGCAAGTGCTTCGGCTTCGCGATGGCGCGCATCGACCGCGCCAATGCCGGGCTGACCTTGCTGCTGGAACGGCTGCACGCCATCGAGCGTGTGCGCGTGGACGGCGATGCCGACCAGCAGGTGGGCGATGACGTGCGCGAAGGGTTGCTGCTGGCCTGCCGTGGGCTGGCCGAGTATGTGGATGTGCAGTTGCGGGTGGCGTGATGCAGCTTCCGCGGCACCTCGGCCACGCCAATCCCTGCCCCAGGCTCAGGGATTGGCGTCGAACAGCACGGTCATGTCTCCTTCCCAGCGCGAGCCCGGTGTCTTCACCATCTCCAGCACCGCGTCACGCCCGGCGGTGAAGCGCAGGGTCGAACGGCGCTGCATCAGGTAGCCATCGGGCGTGAAGCGCGGTGCCTGACCGTCATCGGCCAGCAGTACGGTGTTCTGCGCCGGACGGCCATCGCGCAGGTTGCTCATGCCCGGAAGGGTGACGTCCACCCCCACCGGCACCTGCTTGTCCGCCCGCGGATCATGAATGCCGCACTGGTCGCCGACGTGGTGCTGGCAGCGCAGCTTCATGCTGAAGTCCATCGACGTGGTCAGATGAAACGGCAGCTCCTGGCGCAGCCTCACCGGCGCAGTGCCATGATCGATCCAGGGCGACCAGCCCCCTTCGGGCGCCAACTGTACGCGCGGCGCCTCGGTGGCGAAGCGCACCTGGAAGTCGTGGATCACATCGAACACAAAGTTCATGCGCACGGCCTCGACACCGGTGATGTTGTCGCCCAGATCGATGTCGGCCCCGGCGCCGCCGGTGGTCCAGGTTTCCTGGGCCACGTAACGGCCGTCCTGCAGCGTCATTGCATTGGGCAGGGTAACGTGGATGCCGAGCCCCACGTTCCTGTAGGAATAGGTGCGGGCATACCGCGTTCTGGTGCTGTAGCACTCGGTGGGGCTGGCTGGCGTCCGCGCCGCCCAACCACCCAGTGAGAATCCAAGCCCACCGGCGCCGCGGATGGCCGTGCAACCTCCACTGACGCCGTAGTACCAGGGATCGGCGCCACCACCGAAGTTGATGCGCATGGACAGCGCCGCAAAGCTGATGGTCGCCTCGAAGGTGCGTCCGCTCGACACCTCCTGCAGGGTGATCGTACGCGGCGGCGGGAAGCGGATGTAGGTGGTATCACGCCTTGATGTGTCGTCGCTCGGCCCTTGCTTGCGCCAGTACTCGCGGTTGCCGAGATCGAAGATATAGGCCCCGTTTCTATCGCATTCGGCCGGCCTCCAGTTGCAGAAGCTGCCCCGGGGTGTCGTGTTGCGGAATGCGGTATCGCCCGGATCCAGGGCGTTGGGCCTGAATTCGCCGGTGACGTTGACGTCCACCACCTGTGCGGTGGCAGGCAACGCCGCCATTACGGCCAGCAACGGGAACAGCCGGATGCCAATAGTCATGCTTTAGACCTGCCTGGTTCGTCGGAACAATGGGCTAGTGCGCGACCACCGACGGCGGGCAACCGATGCCGCCCACCATCAGTACATCGCCTTCGCGCGGGTGGCGGCCCTCTTCCATGGTCAGCACACAGCTGATCCGGTTCGGGTAGCGCAGCTCCACCACCGGCGCGCGTGCGCTGAGTTCAAGGGTGAAGAAGCCTTCTTCCTGGCTGACGCTGCGGCCGGCGTGGTTGATCACCTGCACCCCGCGCATGCCATTGCCATCGGCATCCAGTACCTGTCCCATCACGGTGAAGGTGCGCAGTACATCCACCGTGGTATGCACCACGCCGCCCTTGTTGAGGTGGTAGCTGATGGTCGACGGCTGCAGCGCCGCCGCAGGTGCGTGCCGGCCGTGGAAGTCGAACTGCACCTGTCCCGCACGATAGGCGGTGACCGGAACGAAGTTGCGTCCCGGGCGCAGCTGCACGCCACCGCCACGACTGTCGTCGGCACGCAGCGTGATATCGGGGAAGTCACTGCGCACGTCGACGATGATGCCGGTGTCCACGCTGCCGCTGCGTCCCTGGCCCAGCACGGCAGCATGTCCTCCCCCGATCACCACGGTGCTGTCCAGGTTGGCGCTGCCGCCAACGTGGCCGGAACCGGCACCGCGATACAGCTGCACATCGCCTTCCAGCAGTGGGCTCTGCAGATAGGCGCCCGCGCCGGCGCCAATGCCGCTGCGTTCAGCTGTGACCATGCCATTGACGCTGCGCAGGATCTTCCCATCCACACGCTGGGTGGCGACCGCGGTGACGTAGCCGTCGCGCTGGCCGCCTTCGCCGGTCCGGCTGCCCAGGCTGCCGCTGTAGCTGCGGCGCTCGCTGCCGAGTGACACACTGACGGTCAGATCGATGCCGCGCTGGCGGCGATAGTGGGTGAAGCGGCTGCCCGGACGGTCGTAGGCCGAGACACGCCAGTTGACGTCATGCCTGCCGAACAGGGTTTCGCGGCGACCGTAGGACACGTCGATGCCGGTGCCACGGGTGAAGCCGGAACTGCGGGCCACGCGCAGGCTCGCATTGTCGCGGTGACTGAAGCGATGGGTGATCGATACGGCCGTGGTGTCCTGCCAGCCTCCCCGGGTTTCCCAACGTGGCGGAGCACCCTCGCTGGCGGGCAGCCGATGACGCTGCTCTGCCCAGCTGCGCGCGTGGTTGGCGACCACCGAACCGGCACGGTAGCGATACAGTCCCTGCAGATCCACGCCGCGCCCGGCATCGCTGGAGGTGTAGAAATTGGTGTAGGCGCTGAAGCGATCACTGGCCTGCCAGTCCATCGACAGGCCGGTGGCGCGGCGCGTGCCGATCTGCTGCACGGTGGCACCGGCCACTGCGCGCGGGTGCAACAGGTAGTTGACCACGGCACCGGCGGCGATCTCGCCTTCCTGCATTGAATGATCGCTGTCGAGCAGGCTGCGCTGCTGGCCGGCGAACGCGCTGTAGCGCCAGCGCCGGGTGGGATCGCGCCAACGGCTGGGTTTGTGGATCGAGGCGGTTTCGCGCGAGGCCTCCTGGCCGTCTTCGATGACCCGCAGTACCACGTCGTAAATGCCGCCTGGCAGGCGACGCGTGTCGATCTCCTGCACGCCCGGTTTCACGGCCTGTGTGGCCAGCAGGTTGCTGTCGCGCAGAATCTCCACCACACCGTCGCGGTTGGCGGTGACATAGACCGGATAGACGCTGGCGCTGCGCGTGTCGGCCAGCAGTACATCCGACGAACCGAACATCACTCCCAGCGCGGTGTCATTCTGCGTACCCGGCGCGCGTGGCTGGCGGATGATGCCCTCGAACGTGGGCAGGAAATAGCCCGCGCGGACGAAATGATCGCCGAGCTCGCGTTGTGCATACAACGCACTGAGATAGTGCTCCGTGCTGCCGGGTTGGGCGTAATACTGGTAGCTGCCAACCGTGCTCCACAGACCGATGCTGCCACTCAGTTCAGCGCTGTAACGGGCGCTGGCCGGCTGGTCCTGGCCGCCATGCACGGCCAGGCTGTTACGTACGATCAAGCCATGGCTGCCGGACGCCGGCAGGGCAATGTTGCGTTGTTCCGCACTGGCAGTTGCCGGCGTCAACAGGCTCAGCAGTGAATTGGCCAGACTGTAGTGCAGCGCGGCCAGGCCACGGCACTGCGGCGCGCATATGCCAAGCGGCAGCGGTTCGGCCAGCTGCCCGGCCCAGCGCGTGCGCTCGCTCTGCGGCCACGGGCTGTCGATGCTTTCGACGAAGCCGATCAGCTGTACGCGGTTGTCTTCATGCAGCAGTACTTCGGCGTCGCCCAGGTACTGCCCGTCCAGTTCCACGCGAACGGTCAGCGGATTGCCGAACAGATGCTCGCGGAACTCCGCAGGCATGCGGTCGCGCTGCTCCAGCAGGCTGACCTGTGCGTCTGGCGCGCCTGCGTTTGCCTGCGCCGAGGCAGCAGCAAGCAGGGCGGCAATGGCAACCGCCAGCCGCAGCGGAACCGGTCGCGGATGTAGGTGTGAAAGGCGCATAGGGAAGATGGCCCTCCTGCCGCACGCGTGGTGGGGCAGGAAGGCACAGAGCTCGGCAGGGGTCAGATGTCGCTTTCGAAGATCATGTGGAACTGACCGCCGTAAGTACCCTGCTTGTAACCGCCGCCCGGTGCGGTAGGCGCGATGGCGAAGGCCAGAGACTTGCCGGATGCGGCCTGGGCTGCGTTGGCAACGGTGATCTTGGCAGCGGCCGTTGCCGGCACGACCACGTTGTCCAGTTTCACCGCCAGTTCCACGACGTCCGCGGCCGATGCCATCTGCGCCGGGGCGGACAGATAGGCGGTGATCGCAGCCGGCGACTTCACGTTGATCACGCGACCGGTCAGTTCGCCGAGCACCTGGCGTGCGGTATCCCACGGCAGATTCTGCGGCAGGCCTTCCCAGCCGTCCGGCGTGGACACCTGCAGGCCGGCGACGTTGGGAACGTCAGCCGACACATTGACGGTGATCGATTTCGTTTCGGTAGCCGCAAAGCTGACGGCCGGGGTGATGAGCAGGACTGCCGCAGCCGCCATCGCGTGTTTCAAGAAGGACATTCAGATACTCCAGGGTGAGTGGGTACAAAAGCCAGGACAAGGGCAAAGCAGTCCCATCGGACTCCTGGCGGGCCCGGGCGGGACAATGGCGTTGGTGGGGACGGGAGGTCAGCGGCGGCTGTCGATGCTGCGCTGGCGTTCGCCCTCCTTCAGGTCGTAACGGATGAAATGCGTATCGTCAGACGCCAGCAGGTGAGAGCGGCCGGGGCGTACGTGCACGATGATTCCGGGCGTACAGGCGTCGACCTTGGCCCGCTCGCACTGGCGCAGGTTTTCCAGAACAATGGTGGCGTTGCCGTGGTTGTGGATCTGGCCGGATTCGATGCGTGTGTCATAGCGCGGGTGTTGTGGCGCGATGAACAGCACGGTGCCGAAGCCGGTGAACACGCGGATGGCCGAGGAAAGCTCTGCGGCCTGCTGTGCCTGTTCCTCGCTGAGCGAGAATTCCTCGGCACTGGGCGCCACCGGCACGAAGCGCAGGCGGTAGTAGCGTTCCTCGTCGCGCAGGCCCCGATACACCAGACGTGTGGCCTGCTGGCCGTTGCCTGCGATGATCAGGCGACTGGGACTGGCAATGACCCCATGCGCCCCAGGCGCGTTGCGCACCAGCGATGGCGCATCCACCGGAACTTCGACGGGCTTGTCATCGGCATCGAAAACGATCTCTGCCACTTCCACCCGGACGTAGGCGGTGCCGGCGCCGGTATTGCGGATGCGTTTGAGCAGGTTGCTGCTGCCAGGCTGCAGGTAGTCGAAGAGGACGCCGACATTGATCTGCGGTGCACCGGCGTGACTGGGGAACGCCAGCGCACATAGCAGCAGGACATGGACGACACGTGACATGGGACCGCTCGTTTTCAGGAGCGTGGAGTGTGTCGTCGGGTCAAACGCCCGGCTATGAAAATAGTTGTAAGCCGAAGCGCACAGCGGCGAATTCGGAGGATCCCTAAATGCTCATCGCCCGTGCTGCCAGCATGGCCGGCAATCAAGGCACCCTGCCCGCTGCCGTGTACCGGCGGGACACGAATCCCTGCCGCACTCAGGCGAAGTGCTCGTATCCGCTCGAGCCGTCGTGGCCTTCAGTGTGCACGACCTGCCCTTCCATGATGCGGCCGATGCGGGTGATCGGCACGTCCAGCGATTCGGCCAAGAAGTGGCACGCCCGTTCCGCACGTTTAAGGGTTACGCCAAAGAGGCGGCGCGCAGAGCGGTTACATCCGTGCCAACCAAGGTTGGCACCTACCAGAGCAACACGGTAGCGCCGGGCCATGCCCGGCGTTCTCGTGTGTCAGGCGAAATGCTCGTATCCGCTCGGGCCGTCGTGGCCTTCAGTGTGCACGCCCTGCCCTTCCATGATGCGGCCGATGCGGGTGATCGGCACGTCCAGCGATTCGGCCACGTAGTGCAGCGCGTCGCGCTGGTCGGCGGCGGCGGTGAAGCACAGTTCGTAGTCGTCGCCGCCGTGCAGCGCGCAGTCACGGGCGCCATCGCGGCCGAGCAGTTCGCGCAGTGCCGACGACATCGGCAATGCATCGGCATCGACTTCGGCGCGTACACCGCTGCGTGCAGCGATGTGGCCCAGGTCGGCCAGCAGGCCATCGGAGATGTCCACGGCGGCATGCGCGAATGCACGCAGGCGCAGGCCCAGGGTAACGCGCGGGGTGGGACGCAGCAGGCGCAGGCGCAGGGTTTCGTAGTCCGCCAGCAGGGTGGCGGCGGTGACGTTCAATGCGCCCTGCTGCCACAGGCGCAGCGCACCGGCAGCATCGCCGAGGGTGCCGCTGACCCAGATGTCATCGCCAATCTGTGCGCGATCACGACGCAGCGCCTGGCCGCGTGACACCTGGCCCATCGCGGTAACCGACAGCGACAGCGGGCCACGCGTGGTGTCACCGCCGATCAGGGCGATGTCGTGCTGGTCGGCCAGCGCGAAGAAGCCATCGGCGAAGGCATCGATCCAGTCTTCGCTGGCTTCGGGCAGCGACAGCGCCAGCGTGCACCAGGCCGGGCGCGCGCCCATCGCCGCTAGGTCGGACAGGTTGACGGCCAGCGTCTTCCAGCCGATGTCGAACGCCGGAGTTTCGGTCGGGAAATGCACGCCGCTGTTGAGCGTGTCGGCGGTGACCACCAGTTGCTCGTTCGGGCGCGGCTGCAGCAGCGCAGCGTCGTCGCCGATGCCGAGCACGATGTCGTCGCGCTCGACGGTGCGGGCGCGGATGCGGTCGATGAGGGCGAATTCGGCCAGGGACATGGGGCGC